>CALRRX020000365.1:0-4231 GCA_943370675.1 Reyranella massiliensis 521
AAGCTGATGAATTTGGGTTGATTACTGGTCACATGAGTGGAGATTCGCTTGATCATTGGGTAGAGCACGAGTTTGCTGCCAAGCTGATTCGTGAAAATTCCTCCTTTTCTATGACAGAGACCAAGCGATTGTTGAGATCTTTGGGCAAAGAGGCTCGAGATAAGGCATTGGATGCTGCCGCTGAAGCCAATGCCCGCGCGCGTGCACATGAAGATTGTAAAAAAGGAATATCCGCATTTTTGGACAAAACCAAACCGACCTGGTAAGTGACCCACGATCCCCGACATATCCTCAAGGATGTATTTGGATTTGACGACTTTCGTCCAGTCCAAAAAGATGTCGTGGATTCGGTGATTTCAGGGATGGATACGCTTGCCATTTTGCCCACAGGAGGTGGAAAAAGTCTCTGCTATCAAGTGCCCGGTCTGGCAAAAGAGGGGATTTGCTTGGTGATATCTCCGCTGATCGCCTTGATGAAAGATCAGGTGGACAACTTGAAAGCTCGTGGGGTAAAAGCCGTGGCAATTTATTCCGGGATGAGCTTTCGTGAGATCGATACGATGCTGGACAACTGCATCTATGGTGATTTCAAGTTTCTCTACGTATCTCCAGAACGACTCAAAACCGAGATTTTCATCGAGCGATTTAAGCAGATGAAGGTTAACCTGATCGCCGTAGACGAGGCGCATTGCATCTCCCAATGGGGCTATGATTTTCGTCCTTCTTACCTCGAAATCGCTCAAATTCGCACCTTTCACCCCAATATAAATGTCATTGCGCTTACCGCTTCGGCTACTCCTGAGGTGTGTAAGGATATCTTGGAAAAGCTAGAAATGACTCGCCATCGGGAGTTTCACCAGAGCTTTTCCAGAAAAAATCTTAGCTACAGCGTCAGAATCGTCGAAAACAAACTCGAAAAGGGAACCGAAATTCTCAATCGAATCCCCGGTACAGCGATCTGGTACGTGAGAAACCGCCAAGGCACGCAGCAGCTCGCCAAAGCCTTGAATCAAATGGGGATTTCAGCGGCTGCCTATCATGCCGGGATGTCCAGCTCGGATCGCTCTGCCAAGCAGGAAGCGTGGAAACACAATCAAGTGCGGGTGATGGTCAGCACCAATGCCTTTGGGATGGGGATAGACAAGCCTGATGTGCGGGTCGTCATCCATAGTGATCTCCCCGAAAATCTCGAAAACTATTACCAGGAGGCTGGGCGTGCAGGTCGAGATGGAAAAAAGGCTTTTGCAGTCCTGCTGGCCAATGAACAGGATTTTGAGCAGGTGCTTGGAAGAGCTGCATTGGTCTATCCCCCGATCGAATACCTGCGCAAGGTCTATCAATGTCTGGCTAACTATTTCCAATTGGCGGTAGGGACCAATGTGCTGAGCAGTTTTGACTTTGATCTTTCGGACTTTTGCCAGACGTACAAGCTTCCGGTTTTGGATACGTTTTATGCCCTCAAAGTATTGGAAGAGGAGGGATTCGTGGAATTCAATGAGAGCTTCTTTGCGCCATCCAGAGCGCATTTCCGAGTGGATCCCAAGCGACTTTATGAAATCCAAATCCAATATGCCAAGCTGGATCCAGTGATCAAGATGATGCTTCGAACCTACGGAGGCAACCTTTTTTCCGAATACATCCGAATCCAAGAATCCAAATTGGCCAAGTCGCTGGAGATGAAAGAATACGACCTGATCAAGGCGCTCCAGCAGCTGGCTAAGCTGGAAGTCTTGGACTATGATCAGCGAAAAGATACCCCGCAACTCACTTTTCTCACCCAGCGCTACGATGCTGCCAAGTTGCCGTTCAACTTTCAGCGGATCAAGCTACGCAAAGAGCTGACTCTGGAAAAAGCCAAAAGCATGGTTGAATATGCGCATCAGACCCGAATCTGCCGATCTCAATTTATTCAGGAGTATTTTGGAGAAAAGACCGATCAGGAATGTGGTGTCTGCGATCTCTGTGTGGAGAGTAAAAAATCTAATCAGGCTGAGTTGACTGAAGAAACGTTAAAGAACAAGATCCTCGAAACTTTAGCCCGATATGGGGAGTTAGGGGAATACGAGGTGTTTGAAAAAATCAACAAACCCGCCTCCTCCAATCATCTCCGATGGCTCCGCCAATTGGTAGATGAGGGCAAAGTCTTAACCGCCGAAGAAGGCAAATACAAACTCAATTCGCATGGGTAATTTTCTGGATGACTTACTTAAAAAAGTGTTTAGGCCTTCTGAAAAGCTGCCCTTGAATGTAAAGGAGAATTTTTTGATCAAGGAAAGTGAATGGGAGGATTTGGAAAGGTGGTTGGAAACCCAAGATGCTAAAGACCTTTTCGCCCTGATTTATAAAAATTACCACTTCAAGCGAACGCAGATTAACGAGACTCCTCAACTGCATATTTTCTCTTCCCCCTATGCCAATGGTTTTGCTGTGAGCTACGAGCCTCCCTTTGATCCCAAGTCTTTTTCGAGACTGTTTTTGGGATTGAGTAGGCGGATTTTGGGATTGGGATACAATCAGGTAAGCCTCGACCGAAAATTCGAGGAGGTAAACGATCGGGTGAAAGTCACCGAAAAGTTTTACTTTAAACCACCCTTACAACTGCCTGAAGAAGGCGAATTGATTTCTCAGATTTACGGCAACGTGGCCTTGGAGAAGATCACCATTGACAATCAGCCCAGTTACCTCAAACTCCTGGTGACGGTATATTCCGATCGCCTGTTTCAAGACGCCAAACCCTTCGATCAATTCCTCGATCGCTTATTTGAAAGACCTGAAAATGGATAGAATTACGCTCAAAAACCAACTGGAATCCTACCGTACACCCTACGAAGAAGAATCCCATTTTATTCAAGATTTTTCCGAATTAACCTTAGACCCACTTGCGTACAAGCGAGAGAGATTGGAAGGTCATTTCACCGCCTCGGCATGGATAGTCAATGAGAAAAGAACCCATACGCTGTTGACTTTGCACCGCAAACTCGGAAGATGGCTCCAACTCGGAGGTCATGCCGATGGCAATGAGAATCTGATCGAAGTGGCGATGAAAGAGGCGGAAGAAGAGAGTGGATTGAAATCCTTGAGATTGGTGGATGAAAATATCTTTGATCTCGACAAGCATATCATTCCACAACGCCCTCATGTGCCGGAGCATTTTCACTTTGATGTGCGCTACCTCTTCGAGGCAGATATCAATGAGCCATTGATAATGAGCGATGAAAGCATCTCGTTGGCTTGGATTGCTTTTGACTCTGTGGTGGACATGATCGGATACAATCCGTCCATTCTCCGAATGCTTGAAAAAACCTCCAAATCAGAAATTTTGCTCTGATGCTTAAGTTTGAAGCTTCCCAACTCAAATCTGAATTTTCTTTTTCTGCGCCCATCCAAGTTCGATTTTCGGACATTGATGGTTACCTGCATGTGAATAATGGAGTTTACTTCAGCTATTTTGAGCATGCACGAGCAGTTTTTTTATACCAAGTAGCGGATTGGAATGTCATGACCATCGGCACTGTCGTGGGTAGGATTGAGATCGATTGATCCACTTGGAAGATCAGATAGAGGCCTTGGTCAAGTGCTCCCGATTGGGCAATTCTTCTTTTGATTTGGAGCAGTTTCTGATTGGTAAAGATGCCAAAGGAAATGAGCATGTCTTTGCCAAATGCAAGTGCGTGATGGTGGCTGTGGACATGAAAACGATGAAACCCGTTCCCATTCCTGCCGATGCGCGTGAAAAGTTGGCCCTCATCTAAGGTCTTCGCCCCTGTGAGTGTCCTCACTCACAGCATACTATTCTTTTTAATTCTCAATCGTATTTATCACGGACTGCAAAATTCTCAAGCATAAGTTTGATTAGAGAGTATGGAGCTCAGTATGGTTGCAAATAAATTTCCGTGAGTGAGGACACTCACGAAGGCCAATTCATGCCACTTAAGTTGGCCAAAATGCCGACAGTCTTCTCTAGCCCTTTTTCCCTATCTTTGCCCAAAATTTACCCCGTGAACAAACTTTGGATTCTTGGCTTGCTTTGCGTAAGCCTTTTTGCCTGTAGCCCCAGTGAGGAAGAGTTGCTAAAAGCAGGAATTGAGAAAATGGATGCGCAGGCTTGGCCTGAGGCAGTCACTTTTTTTGATCAGTTGCTGGAGCAAAACCCGACCAATGCCACCGCGCTAAATGCCAAGGGAGTCGCACTTTTTCAGCAGGGGAAAATTGAGGAAGCTATCCCTGTTTT
>CALRRX020000366.1:0-4230 GCA_943370675.1 Reyranella massiliensis 521
ACTACAACATCATGGAATCTTCCCATGATTTATGGATAGATGGCTATGTACCCGGAATTCCAGACCGAAAAGTAAATATCTACACTCGAGGAGCTCTTTTGGCCTTAGGAATAGATATCATGCTAATTCGGGAAGGAAGTTCACTGGCCAACGTCATGAAGTCGGCCTGGGAAAAATTCGGAAAACCATTTATTGGATATACTTGGAAAGATATGGAATCGCTGATTTTGGAATCCTTTTCGGATTCGGAGGAGATCAACAGATTTTTCTCTGACTTTGTGTATGGCCACCAGGACCTTTTCCCAAGACTCAAAGAATTGCTTTTAGAAATTGGATTGACACTCCACGAAACCATCGGCCAAGATCTGCTACTCCATTCTTGGGGTATCCGAGTGGATGCCCATGGATTTATTACTCAGATCCACCCTGAGTCGGCAGCTTACCGAAAATTGATGAGACAGGATAAAATCCTGAGTAAATCCGAAAGTCAAAACGGCAAATTCCTCGAATTAACTATAGATCGACTGGGGAGAATCCTCGAAATGACAATCCATACCACAGACCAACTCTTTTTCCCAGAATTAACACTGGAAGCGATTGGAAACAATGAGCTTTTTGAACGGTGGGAAAACTAAAATAGCCCCATTGCGGGGCTATTATAAATGCACATTGAGCGAGTTTACTTATTGAAAATCAGCGTCGGTCAAGGACTGATTGAATTTCACAGAGATCATTTTAGTCTCCAAAGCAACCGGAAGCATCGGATTTTTGATGGAAAGCGCCATAGGGAATTTCACCCCTTCGATCTCCTGGTAATCAGAATACCTGACTTCCCCTGTTGCCTGACTGCTAGTCTTGAGTTTTAGACCAGAGTTGACAGAATAGTACTCGTTGGTCACCATCCCGTTTGGAGCTGTGATCTCCAGTTTATGGACTTGCTCTCCGTCCATTTCCTCAGTACCCAAAAAGGCAAGTTTAAATCCCATCTCCTCATAGTAGATCTCAGGGAATACATACGTTTGTGGCTTCAACATGACGGCCATTTCATCCGGCAGTTCCTGAACTTGGCCCATCATCACCATTTGGCCTTTGCCACCACTGAAAAGTGTCTTTTGCATCACATTCCCTCCTACCGAGGTAGATTGCATCAGGCGCGAGTTTTCGGCATCGGCGACGGTCTTAATTTCGATTACCTGCCCTTGAAAACTAGCTTCCGCTGTCAAGCTGGCATTTCTGATCGACTTTACTTTATCCATGCCACCCACTGCCTTGATGTAATTAGCGATAATGGTTGCAGGATCATTCAAAACGGAAGCTTCATTTTTTGAAATTGGGCTTACTTCGGCAGTTTTTGAAAAGGAAAATCCCGTGAAAATCAGGAAAAGTGCGAGTGGTAAAAGGAGTTTTTTCATAGTTTAAAACAGATTGGTTAGAAATAAAAAAGGCTGCCTCCACTATGGAAGCAGCCAAAAGTTAAATTCAGTTTACATCAGCATCCGTCACCGGGCTATTCAGCTCCAAAGTGGTGACTTTGGCCTCAAGAGGCACTGGAATCATCGGAGATTTCAATGTCCAAGCCATAGGAATTAACACGCCATCTTTAGCTTGGTAATTGGAATAGTAAGTATCTCCTGAGGCTGGATTTTCATATTTGATTTTCAATCCGGATTCTTGCGCATAATAGTTGGTCAGCTTGGCTCCACTGCCATCTGCAATGATGACTTTATATGCAGGAACTCCATCAACATCTTTCAATCCGTCAAAGGTGATGGTGTACCCTTTTTCCTTATAAATCGCCTCTGGGAATAAGTAAGAGTTCAACTTTGCTTCAGCCAATTGCGCATCGCTGAGTGGCACATTTTGACCTTGCATCGTCATGGTGCCTTTTCCATCTACCAAGCTGGTTTTTTGCATCACATTTCCAGCGATGGATAGCTTTTGCGCGTAGCGTCCATTTTCGGAATCATACACAAAGGCAATCGTCAAGGCATTGCCCATAATGTTGGCATCCATGGAGATCTTTGCCGTTTTGATTGCACTTACCTTCTGAGAACCACCGATTGCATTCATGTAGTTTTCAATGACTTTTTCAGCAGTCATACTGGCATCAGCTACCAATTGCTTAGCTGGCTCACCCATGTTATTGTATTCTACTACTTCACCAAACTTGGCCAACTTTTCCTTGATCTCTGCACCATTACCTACGGTGGTGATGATAAATTTGTCCGGATCGATCAGTCTTTTGGCAGTGGCATTGATGTCCGCAACTGTAAGGGCATTGAGCTTTTGAAGGTAGGTCGCGTAGTAATCCTTTGGAAGCTTGTAGCGGTCAATGTTCAATGCAAAGTTGGCCACCGTGGCAGGCTGCTCAAGGGATCTGCCGAAGCTACCTGAAAGTTCTGCTTTTGCTTTAGCCAACTCTTCTTCCGTCACGCCCTTTTCTACCAGGTTTCTGATTTCGTAAATAAACTCATACACCGCCGAATCGGTCACTTCCGTACGTACAGAAGCGTTGGCCGTAATGGTGGCCACCAACTTATCTGCGCCGATAGAAGAATAAGCACCATAGGTGTAGCCTTTGTCCTCTCTCAGGTTCATAAAGAGTCGGGAAGCAGAACCTCCACCCAAGATCTGATTGAGCAATCGGCTAGAGATGTAATCTGCGTCCCCAATTTTCATCTGCACCGGCTGAGTCACATTGATGACCGACTGCACAGATGAACTTCTGTCTACCAAAGCCACTGCCTGCTTGGCTGCACGTTGAGGCATTGGATAGGTGAACTTAGGCACCTCGCCTTTTTGCCAAGCACCAAAATATTGGGTAACCACTTTTTGGGCCTCAGCCTTATCCATATCTCCGACGATGGCTAGGTAAGCGATATTTGGCTTGAAGTAGGTCTTGTAGTAGGCTTGAACGTCCGCTACTGTGATGTTATTGGTGGTCTGCTCTGTTTGTGACTCACCGTAGGGATGATTTTTTCCATACAATACGGCTCTAGAAAGGCGGGAAGAAATCGCATTCGGATTGTCCTTGCTTTGAGCCAAGTTTGTTAGGGACTGCTTCTTCAACTTATCCAATTCCTCCTGCGGAAAAACAGGGTTGAAAAGTACGTCTGCCATCAATTCTAAAATCTTTCCTTGGTGCTTTTTCAAAGAAGAAGCAAACATGGAAGTGGATGAAGCGCTCAAGCTTGCACCGATAAAATCAACTTCCTGATCGAGTTGATCTTTGGTGCGGTTTTTTGTACCCCCCATCATCATCTCCCCCACAAAGCCTGACAAGCCGGCCTTATCTCCTTCCAATATGGGATCTCTTTCCAAAACCAAGGTAAAAGACACTCTTGGAAGCTTGGTGTTTTTTACCACAAATACCTTCAATCCATTGGGAAGAGTAAATGTCTCGGCTTCGCTGATTTTGATCTCAGGGGCGGGTCCCGCCGCAGGCAATTTGCTTCGATCCACCTGAGCAAAGCCGCTCACGGCTACCAAAAGCGTCAATACAACTACTATTGCTATTTTTTTCATTTTTTCTAGATCTCTTAGGTGAAACAATTATTCGGTAGCAGGCTGGGCTGACTTAGGCAGATAGTACAATACGACACGACCAGTCAGGTCCATGTATTGCTTGGCTACACGCTGGATATCCGCCTTGGTTACTTTTGCATAAGCATCCATCACCTGATTGATGTAGTTGGTGTTGCCGTAGATTACTTTGGCTTCAGCCAAGTTTTCTGCAATACCCTCCACCGTGGAGTTGCCGCTCACGATGTTGTTTTCCATGATATTTTTCAATTTGGCAAATTCCTCGTCGCTGATGCCCTGATCTTGCACTTGCTTGATCAATCTGTCAACTTCCGCTTCCAAAGCTTTTGGCTCCACACCCATGTTGGCAATGCCATACATCAAAAATACACCTCCGTCTTCCAACTCTAATGGAATCGCTGCCACGGCAAGGGCCTTCTGCTGCTTATCCACCAACTCTTTGGTCATCAGGGAGGAATTTCCTCCGGTCAGATAAGTTGAAAGCATAGAAAGTGCATAGCTATCAGGGTGATTTCTTGGAGGCAGGTTATACGCCTGGATCACCGCAGGAATCTGAATATTGTCATAGATGATGTCTCTGATTTCGGCGGTCTTTTTAGGCTCGACGACATTTGGACGATAGATCGGCTTCGCTCCTTTTGGGATTTCAGAGAAATATTTTCT
This sequence comes from Reyranella massiliensis 521, assembly GCA_943370675.1. GTDB lineage: Bacteria > Bacteroidota > Bacteroidia > Cytophagales > Cyclobacteriaceae > Algoriphagus. The sequence continues at coordinate 4,207 of CALRRX020000366.1, forward strand.
TACCATAGACTCCGTGGCGGCATA
>CALRRX020000367.1:0-4221 GCA_943370675.1 Reyranella massiliensis 521
ATCCTTCCAGATCTGACAAAATAATTACCGTGCGAAAGTCTACCGCAAGTGCATTTAGCGCATTGGAGATCTCATCGCCAAGCATATCCTTCACTGATTCGGCTCGCAGGTCTGTCGTACTCTGATAGTCAACATCATCTGAGTTGTAGAAAGTTTCTACTTCCTGATAATCGACTTTTGCAGGCTGCTTACTCTTCCTTCGGTATTCGTTGATAAAGCTATTTTTGAGGATCCTAAAAAGCCATGCCTTTGCATTAGTCCCCTGCTCAAAGGAATTAATAAAACGGAAAGCCTTCATGTAGGTATCCTGCACGAGATCTTTGGCGTCATCCTCATCAAATGTGAGACGGAAGGCAAAGTTGTACATGGAATCAATGTGAGGCATGAATTCCCCATCAAAGACGGCCGTCTTTTCTTCCTGAGAATATTTCCTTCGCTGTACTTCAGACATAAGCACCAAAAGTAATCATTGCCCTAATTTATACCTAGATTCCCGTCTCATTTCCCTGCTTTTCGTTTATTTTGTGGCTGATATGGCTCCAGCTACGGAGCAATTTTCCCAACCCCAAGGTTCACACATGCTTTTCTTCAAGCTCTTCTCCAGGCTACCACTGGGGATTCTGTATCTTTTTTCGGACTTCCTCTACCTCATCGCGAGGTATGTGATCCGCTATCGCAAAAGCGTAATTGATGAGAATCTGTTCCATGCTTTTCCGGAAAAATCCGAAAAAGAACGAAAATCTATCCGAAATAAGTTTTACCGAAACTTCACTGACTCCATCGCCGAGACCATCAAGTCACTCACGATCTCCAAAGAAGAGCTTTCCAAAAGATTTACAATTACCAATCAGAAACTGCTCGATCAGGAAGTGAAAAACGGCAAAAGTGTTCTGCTACTCGCTGGCCACTTTTTCAATTGGGAATTGGGACTACAGCAGGCAGCTGTGCTCAGCCAAGTACCATCGGAAGGAGTGTATTTGAAAATCAACAGTCCATTTTTCAACGAACTGATGTATCAGGCGAGAACCCGCTTTGGAAACACAATCACAGAGAAAAATGAATTTCGAACTACTGTAAAAACCCTGGATTCCCAGCACCGGGTCGTCCAACTTGCCGCAGATCAGCGTCCAAATAACCGGACCACCCGCTACCAAAGGCCCTTTCTAAATCGCCCAGCCTATTTCTTCGAGGGAGCCGAGCACATCGCCAAAAGCATGTATCTTCCGGTGTACTTCGGTGAAATCACCAAAAAGGGACGAGGAAGGTATCAGGCGACCTATGAATTATTAGCCAAGGGCCCTTACGAATCACATGCGGAGCACAGCATCACAGATGCATTTTGCGATCGATTGGAAAAAAACATTTACCTCCAACCTGACTTGTACCTTTGGAGTCACAAGCGCTGGAAGTTGTAAGAAGGATTGGAAGAAAGGGAGTTAGGAAGAGTGGAAGTTGGGGATTAACTAGCTATCAACTCATATAAAAAGAAAGCTCTTTTGATCCCTGGCAAGCGCTGATATAATTTGAATCTCAATACCTTATAAAAAAATTAAATTCGAAGCAAAACACCTGAACAACCAGTCTTGTGTTTTGCTTCTTTTGTCTAGTATCTTAAAAAAATGGATTACCTAAAGGAACTCAATCCCCCGCAACGAGATGCCGTGGAACAAACCGACGGCCCGGTGATGATCATCGCAGGTGCAGGTTCGGGCAAAACCCGGGTCCTAACCTACCGTATCGCACACTTGATTTATGCCAAAGGAATTGACCCTTTCAATATCCTATCCCTAACCTTTACCAACAAGGCCGCCAGCGAAATGAAGCACCGGATCGAAAAGCTTGTCGGTCTCGAGGCTAGAAATACTTGGATGGGAACTTTTCACTCCATTTTTGCCAAAATCCTCCGAGTTGAATCAGACAAAATTGGCTACCCGTCCAATTTCACCATTTACGACACCGAGGATTCCAAGTCACTGATTCGCACGCTCGTGAAGGAAATGCGACTCGATGATAAAGTATACAAACCCAGTGTGGTCCTTTCCCGGATTTCCGGTGCCAAAAACCGACTGATCTCTTGGCAAACCTACCAGAATGATCCATTTGTGAAAGCGGACGATGAAGCCGCACAAAAGCCAAGAATGGGTGAGATCTATCAAAAATACCAAGAGCGCCTCTTCAAAGCTGGCGCGATGGACTTTGACGATCTGCTTTTCAATACCAATGTGCTTTTCAGAGATCACCTCGACGTGCTCAACAAGTACCAGCAGCGCTTCAAATACGTGATGGTAGACGAGTTTCAGGACACCAACATTTCCCAATACCTGATCACCAAAAAACTCGCCGCCGTCCACCAAAACATCTGTGTAGTCGGGGACGATGCCCAAAGTATCTACGCCTTTCGCGGAGCAGACATCCAAAACATTCTAAACTTCGAAAAGGACTATCCCGATCTTTTTGTAGTCAAACTCGAGCAAAACTACCGCTCGACCAAGACCATTGTGGAAGCAGCCAACTCGATCATCGATAAAAACAAGGCGCAGCTCAAAAAGACCGTCTGGACGTCCAATGCAGACGGCGACCTGATCGAGCTGATCAAAGCTACTTCGGACAACGAAGAGGGCCGAATCGTCGCGAATGTCATTTTCGAAGAGAAGAACAATAAAAAACTCAACAATAGCGACTTTGCCATCCTCTACCGCACCAACTCCCAGTCGCGTGCGATCGAAGAGGCTCTTCGCAAAATGAACCTGACCTACAAAATTGTCGGTGGCCTTTCTTTCTACCAACGAAAGGAAATCAAAGACCTGATGGCCTACCTCCGTTTTGCAGTCAATCCTGCTGATGAGGAAGCATTCAAGCGGATCATCAACTACCCCAAGAGAGGAATAGGCGATACTTCTGTGGAGAAAATCCTGGTTTCGGCCTACGAGCATGACATTCCGCTTTGGGATGTGGTGCAAAATGCCCACAGCTTTTTGGGTGGGAAAGCGGGCAGTTCCGTGGATGATTTTTCGACGATGATCAAAGCTTTCCAGATCGAAATCGAGCGAAAAGACGCCTTTGAAGCTGCAAGTTCGGTGGCCAAGCAAAGTGGACTTTTGCGTGAGCTCTACGAAGACAAAACCATCGAAGGACTCAACCGCTACGAAAACGTACAGGAATTGCTTAATGCCATCAAGGAATACGTGGACAATCCGGAAAATGAGGACAAAAGTCTGGGGGCCTTTCTTCAGGAAATTGCCTTGCTCACAGATAATGACCAAAACAAAGATCAAACAGATGCCATCACTTTGATGACCATCCACTCTTCCAAAGGACTGGAATTCAAGCAGGTGTTTGTAGTAGGAATGGAGGAAGACCTTTTCCCATCCCAGATGATGATGCAAAGTCGGGAGGACTTGGAGGAAGAAAGACGGCTGTTTTATGTCGCAACTACCCGAGCGATGGACAAGCTGTACCTGACCTATGCCTTGACTCGCTACCGTTTTGGTCGATTGCTGAATTGCGAGCCGAGCCGGTTTTTGGAAGAAGTCGATCCTGCAACCATCAAAGTCAACAAGCGAATGACTGCCACGAGGGAGATGCCAGGAGCACTCCGGCGTGAAGGACTTCCGGGAAGTCAGGGCTTTATCGGCATCAAAAAACAACCCGAAACCCGACCGGCCTCTACCCTGAAAATCCATACTCCAAGTCCTGATTTCAAACCCAGCAATACCAACAACCTGCAAGCAGGTCAGCTGGTAGAGCATCCGAAATTTGGCTTTGGGAAAGTTCAAAAAATTGAAACCGAAGGCCTTAACAAAAAAGCCAGCATTGATTTTGAGCATTTTGGGGAGAAAACATTATTGCTTAGCTTTGCCAAGCTCAGAATTATAGACTAATCACCTGCTTCCCTGCCTTTTGGTGATTTTTTGTACCTTATCTATGGCAAAAGAAGGAAGCAATACGGAGCAAAAAGAATCAGAAAACCACACACATTTTGAAAGAATACGGAAAGAACATTCAGATGCTGGTAAATCACATTACCAGTATTGAAGATCGTGAAAAGCGCACCCAAAGCGCCTACACCGTCATCGAAATCATCAAGCAACTTTTCCCTGCCATGAAGCAGGAAAACGACCAGAAGCTTTGGGATGACATCTACATCATGTCAGAATTCAAACTTGACGTCGACGGTCCTTTCCCCATGCCGGAAAAAGAACTTCTTGGCAAAAAACCTCA
>CALRRX020000368.1:0-4209 GCA_943370675.1 Reyranella massiliensis 521
ACGCTTATCCTTTTTCATAAGGGAAAAGTAGTTTGGAGACAATCAGGAGTAGTGCCTGCGCATCAATTGATCCAAACCTTGGAGTCAAATCTGATGGCAAATGCCTGATCTGCATGTGACAAAAGTCATTTTATCCTTTCCTAGTCAAGGCTAGTTTTACGTCACTTTAAAAAAAGCAATCCAAAACACAGCAATATGAAAATCGAACAAATTTATACCGGATGTTTGGCACAAGGTGCTTACTACATCGAATCTGAAGGTGAAGCTGCAGTAATTGATCCGTTGAGAGAAGTACAGCCCTACATCGAAAAGGCTGAGCGTCGCAATGCGAAAATCAAATACGTATTTGAAACGCACTTCCACGCAGATTTTGTGTCTGGACACAAAGACTTGGCTGCTAAAACAGGAGCTAAAATCGTCTATGGTCCTACCGGTATGAAGATGGGCTTTGATGCCGTGATCGCAGAAGACAATCAAGAATTCAAACTTGGAAAGACAACAATCCGAGTAATTCACACCCCAGGTCACACCATGGAATCCGTGTGCTATCTATTGATCAATGAGGAAGGAAAAGAGGAGGCCATCTTCACAGGTGATACCTTGTTTATCGGTGACGTGGGACGTCCTGACCTTGCTCAAAAAGTCATCAAAGACCTGACGCAGGAAAAACTTGCTGCTCATTTGTATGATTCCCTGAGAAACAAACTTTTGCCTCTTTCTGACGAATTGATCGTTTATCCGGCTCACGGTGCAGGATCAGCATGTGGCAAAAACATGAGTAAGGAGACTTCGGACACATTGGGCAATCAGAAGAAAACCAATTACGCGCTTCAGCCGATGACCAAAGAGGAATTTGTGAAGGAAGTTTTGACAGGATTGACACCTCCTCCAGCATATTTCCCACAAAACGTGTTGATGAATATCCAAGGATACGACAGCATCGATGAGGTATTGGAAAGAGGTGTGAGACCTTTGACTCCTGCGGAATTTGAAGCCGCAGCCAACGAAACAGGTGCGATGATTCTCGATACCAGAGAAGCACAGGTGTTTGCTAAAGGATTTGTTCCCAATTCTATCAATATCGGCATCGACGGAAGCTTTGCGGTATGGGTGGGCGCAATGATCCCTGATCTTAAGCAGGAAATCTTGGTGATTGCTGACGAAGGAAGAGAAGAGGAAGTAATCACAAGACTTGCCCGAGTAGGATACGATTTTGCTATCGGATACTTGGCAGGCGGATTAAAAGCATGGAAAGAGTCAGGTCACGAGGTTGATGCCATCACATCCATTACAGTGGATGAACTGGCAAAAATCAAAGAAGGTGATCCTCAGATCCACATCCTTGACGTAAGAAAGAACTCCGAATACCTTTCAGAACACGTAGTTGATGCTGAAAATGCTCCTCTTGACTACATCAATGACAGCATGCTCAAAGTGGACAAGAATAAAACGTATTATGTACACTGTGCTGGCGGATACAGATCCATGGTGTTCAACTCTATCTTGAGAGCTAGAGGATATGACAATCTGATCGATGTGGCTGGTGGATTCAAGGCTATCAAGGAGTCAGAAAAGTTCAAGGTAACCGACTACGTTTGTCCTACTACCTTGCTCTAATCCACACTGAAGAAAAGCTTAATTTCTGCAAAATGGCAGGCCTTTGGGTCTGCCATTTTTAGTTTGGATATTTCAGATGTGATGAAAGTCACAAGATTCTAAGGCATGCTTCCGTCATTTTTGTGCTCGGAATCCTGCCCAATGATTAACTTAAGATGAAAAGCTATCTTTTGGACGTCAATTCCCTCAAATGAAATCATTTCAAGATTTTAAAATAAGGGTAAGGAACCATCTAAGTCAGTTTTCTGATTTTAAAAAATATAACCTGTAAACACTCAAAAACTATATGAACCAATTTATGGAATGGATTACCCAGCCTTGGCCCTGGTACGTGGCAGGGCCGATTATCGGACTCACAGTCCCGGCACTATTGATTTTAGGAAATAAAACCTTCGGGATCTCTTCCTCACTTCGTCACATCTGTGCCGCTTGTGTGCCTGCAGGTATTCCTTTTTTCACTTACAACTGGAAAAAGGAAATCTGGAACCTGCTTTTCGTTTTGGGTACGGCTATTGGAGGTTTCATTGCGATGAACTTTCTGGCAAATCCAAATACCATCGTCATTTCGGAAGCCACTCAGGCTGATTTGGCAGCCTTGGGCATCACCAGTTTTTCTGATTTGATGCCTTCTGACATTTATTCTTGGGAAACTGTATTCTCTGCCAAAGGGCTTTTATTCTTCGTGTTCGGAGGATTTTTGGTAGGATTTGGAACTCGTTATGCCGGTGGATGTACTTCAGGACACGCCATCATGGGCATCAGTTCCCTTCAGTGGCCGTCTTTGGTTGCGACCATTTTCTTCATGATCGGAGGCTTTGTGATGACGCATTTGCTGTTGGAGCCTTTGATGAAACTAGTAGGATTCTAAAAAATCGAAATCATGTCAAAAGTTATAGAAAAGAAAGTTCAGCCTAAGGACGACCACTGCGTTGCGCCTAACTTGAGAGAAGACCATGACAAAGGTCTTGAGCTGTTGAAATACTTGATCATTGGGGTAGTTTTCGGGATCGTCTTTGTAAAAGCTGAGATCATCTCTTGGTTTAGAATCCAGGAAATGTTCCGTCTTCAGTCTTTCCACATGTACGGAGTAATCGGCTCTGCGGTAGTCACAGGGATGATTTCAGTCCAGCTGATCAAGCGACTAAACATCAAAACTATCCATGGTGAAGAGATCGTGATTCCGGATAAGGTCTTCAAAAAAGGCCAGGTTATCGGAGGATTTATCTTCGGGTTGGGTTGGGCGATTACCGGTGCGTGTCCGGGCCCCTTGTTTGCTCAGATCGGAAGCGGATACACAGTCGTATTGGTGACCTTGATTTCAGCTTTGGCTGGAACTTGGGTGTACGGCAAGTTCTCTGACAAACTTCCGAATTAAGCTTAATCTGAAAAAAGTAAAAAGGCTGCTCTTGCGAAAGGGCGGCCTTTTTTCAGTTAAATACCTTCTTGATGATAAATCGGATGAGTAAAATGATGGTGATGACAATGCTGCCTACGATGACAAATTCCATGGGATTAGCTTTGTTTCAAAACTACCCTTCGGCAGGAATAGTTTTTCCGTTTCTGGAATCTTTCTCCAATTCGCCTGCAATCTTTTTACCTTTGCAGCCATCTCATACCTACCGAATCTCATGAATTACCTTTCTAAAAGAAGGATTGCACTCGGAGCCATGTTTTTTTTCATGGGGCTATGCTTTGCCAGTTGGGCAGCTCGGATTCCTGACATTCAAGCCAAATTTCAGCTTTCCGAAGGTCAGTTGGGCACCATCCTTCTTTGTCTCCCAATTGGTTCCATGCTTGGTTTGCCTATTGCAGGCTGGTCTGTGCACCAATATGGAAGCCGAATAGTGATCTTGTTGGGAAGCTTCACCTATGCATTGACACTTCCATTGATTGGATTGGCTTCGACAACATGGATGATTGTTCCCGTGTTGGTGATTTTTGGGCTTTTGGGAAACATCATGAACATCTCGCTCAATACCCAGGCTTTGGGACTGGAGGATCAGATGGGGAAAAGCATTTTGGCCTCCTTTCATGGATTGTGGAGTATGGCAGGATTTACCGGAGCCGGAATCGGAGCAGGTTTGATCTTTTTACAGTTTTCACCGGCAGCTCACTACGCTGTGATCACAGGGATTTCTTTTGTGATCATTCTCTTTTCTCAGAAATATGTCATCAACGATAAGCGGGATGCGGGAGAAAGTGGAGGATTGGTCTTAAAAAAGCCAGACGATCTGCTTCTTCGAGTCGGAATGATTTCTTTTTTGGGGATGATGACTGAGGGTTGCATGTTTGACTGGAGTGGGGTGTATTTTAAGAAAATTGTCCTTGCGGAGCCTGAATACGTGGCTTTGGGCTATGTGTGCTTCATGGGCGCGATGGCTTCAGGGCGTTTTGTTACTGACAAAGCGACCAACCGATTTGGAAGGATTCCTGTCTTGCAAGCCAGTGGAATTTCGATTTTTGTAGGGCTGTTGATGTCGGTTTTGGTGCCGACCTTGATCTCAGCTGCGATCGGATTTTTGTTGGTCGGCTTGGGTGTAGCCTCGATTGTGCCCGTTGCTTATGGGATTGCGGGTCGATCCAAATTGTATT
>CALRRX020000369.1:0-4187 GCA_943370675.1 Reyranella massiliensis 521
GATTTTTAACACATGGTGTCCATGTGTCTGGCAGTACTTAAAATCAATTTTAACTGCAACTAATAGACAGCATTTAGGGCAATGCCCTTTAAAATCTTTCCCAGCTGAAATGATAAGCTGGAGAAAGTGAAAGTTTTTAATCACTAAAATTTCATAAACATGAAAAAATTTGAAGAAGAGGTACGTCCCTCAAAACAGCCGAGCTTAAAGCTCATCATTGAAGGTAAACAATATGAAACCTTCAATCAATTTATGACAGGTTTACAGCTTAAAGAATTAGCTGGAATTCCTCCGGATACAGAGCTTTTTCTTTCAATCCTTCGTCCTTTTAAGGATGAGCTGATTGAAAATGAAAAAACAGTCAATCTTGCAAGACCTGAAATTGAGAATTTCTTTGTCAAGAAAAAGCTTCAATTCTCGATCGATGGTAAGCCATTTATTTGGTTTAAGCAATTTATCCGAGGCGTTCAAATCAGAGAACTGGGAAACATTCCTATGGATGTTGACATTTACTTGGACATTAAGGAGGGCTGGGAAGATGACTTGATAACTGACGAAGAGGTTGTCGATCTGGCTCGACCCGGTAAGGAAAAGTTTATTACCAAGCCAGCTCAGACTAAATTTACGATCATCGTGAACGCTCAGGAGAAAAGCTGGGATAAACCCACAATCTCTTTTGAGCAAATAATTGAGCTAGCGTTTGGTAAGTATGATCCGAATCCAAACATTGGTTACACAGTTACCTATTTTAGGGGTCATGAGCCAAAGCCTGAAGGGACTATGGTGAAAACATCAGTTGTGCGTGTCAAAAATAAAATGGTGTTTAATGTCACAGCAACTGATAAATCGTAATCCGCACTTAAAGCGCCTTCGTGACGAAGGATATCAGGTGGAAATTCAAGGTGGACATTTAATTGTCCACCACATTCCATATTTAAACTCTAATAAAGAGATAAAGTATGGAATCCTCGTTAGCCAAATTACTTTGGTAGGAGGGAATGTTGCAGCGCCGCATACGCATGTAATTGATTTTGCCGGTGAAAATCCTTGCAACATTGATGGCAGTGTGATTTCCGAAATTCAGCATTCGGTCAATCAAAAAAGATTAACCGCTACTTTGGTTATTGATCGATCGTTTTCAAATAAGCCACCAGCTGGATATTCAAATCACTACGAAAAGGTGAAGCGCTACGCAGATATCATTTCGGCACCGGCCAAGTATTTGGATGACAAAGTCACGGAAAAAACTTTCAAAGTAATTCCAGACCTGGAAAACGAAACTCCATTCAGATACATTGATACCAACTCAAGCAGAGCAAAAATTGAGTACATCAATGAGAAACTTAAAGGTCAAAAAATATCGATTATTGGCCTTGGAGGTACTGGGGCTTATATCTTGGACCAAGTGGCTAAAACTCAAGTTTCGGAAATTCACATCTACGATGGTGACACTTTCGACCAGCACAATGCGTTCCGATCACCTGGTGCAGCTTCTTTAGAGATTCTTAGCGAAAGTTTATCTAAAGTGAACTACTACTATGGAATTTATTCAGAAATGCATAAGGGTGTCCAAGTCCATGAGTACAATGTCAAAAAGGGAGATCTTACTGAGTTGGACGGTATGTCTTTTGTATTTGTTTCTATTGATAATAATGCAGCAAGGAAAATGATCACGGACTACTTGGCTCAGAATAGGATTCCATTTGTGGATGTGGGACTAGGGGTAACAGAAGTGAATGGAGAGCTTATAGGGGCAGTTAGAGTAACTGCGGGAAGTTCTAGAAAGATTGATCATTTGGTCACTCGGATATTTCCAGAGGAAATTGGAGACAATGAATATGCGTCAAATATCCAAATTAGTGACCTTAATGCATTGAACGCGATTCTGGCTGTGATTCGTTGGAAAAAGGAGTTTGGAGTTTATGCTGATTTAGAAAACGAGCATCATTCAACCTACACAATTGAAGTCTCTAAAATCATCAATGACGATCATGCAGCATAGATTTCTAGAATTTATTCCCGATCAGCTTGAAGAAGGAATAATCTATATATCTTTTGAATATTGTACAGCCATACACCTTTGCGTGTGTGGCTGCCGCAATAAGGTCGTAACTCCAATTTCACCTGCTGATTGGAAACTTACTTTTAATGGAAAAAGTATCTCCCTTTATCCTTCAATTGGCAATTGGAGTTTCGATTGTCAATCACATTATTGGATAAAGGATGGAAAGGTTGAATGGTCTGAATCTTGGTCGAAGGATCAAATCTTGAATGTTCGGGAATATGATGCAGAAGCCAAAATCAAATACTATAAAACTGAAACAGAGCCTGAAATCAAACGAATCGAGAAAAAGAGTCGTGGTTTCTGGGGTTGGATACTAAATGTTCTAAATCTTTAATATTTTCCAAGTCTTAATCAGAATTAGACAAGGTCACTTAACATCCAAGTTATTTGATCTTGTCTTTTTTGCTCTTCTCCTTGTCTTTGAGTGCCCTATTTCGGTTTTATCTAATTGTATGCACAAAGGTCGGATGGCCTGTCAGTTTCAAAAAATTGGGGCTTCTAGCAGAATTTCCTAAAAACAGGGTTTCCTACGGACTGCCTCCCAGTTTTTAAATTCTAATTTTTTCTCACTTTCCTGGCCGTCCTATATGACCTGCATAAATTTTAACTAAAACCAAAATACTATGGCATTCTCAAAAAAGTACATCGGTAAAGGAAAACAAGTCGAAAAGATGGAAATTGTGGAAGTGAGCCTAAATATGGCTGAGCTTCAAAATCACACCTTCGAATATGAAGGAGAAACCTTCGTGAAGTTCAATGTCGCCAAGCTAAAAGAACCTGATCAGTACGGAAAAACCCACACGGTATATGTTTCCGTCAAAGAACCGGATTCGGAAGAATCTTGAGAAAAGCCCTTCGGGGCTTTTTTTGTTTTTGCTGAAAGAAGCTCCAGGGAAACCCGATAAATTACCCACTACTGGGTATTTTTATAAAAGAAAGTCTTCTTATTTTAGCCAATTACCCTGATCAATAGTTAATTTCCTCCTTTCTAGAATTCACAAACCCTTTTATGCCCACTATTTTTGATAACATTGATGAGTTTTTAGCTGATGATTTACAAGTCTCATTATCAGCATCATACAGGGCAGATTTTTGCGTTGGGTATTTCAATTTGAGGGGATGGAAAAATCTATCAAAGCAAATTGATGAGTTTGAAGGGGAAGAAGGAAAACGGTGTCGCGTTCTAATTGGAATGCAAAAACCAGAAGAGGAAACTGTTCGCGAATTCTTTTCCATGGATGCTGAACCTGTGATCGATAAGCCGAAAGCAATAGCTCTGAAGAGAAAAATTGCATCAGACTTTAGAAATCAGTTAACCTTTGGAATTCCCAAAAATGATGATGAAGTAGCCTTAAGAAAACTTTCCGAGCAACTTAAAAATGGAAAAGTTATAGTGAAACTTTTTCTGAAGCACTCTCTTCATGCCAAACTCTATCTCTGTTATAGAAACGATAAAAAAACAAAGACTATAGGCTACGTAGGCTCGAGTAACTTAACCCTATCGGGTCTCAAAAAACAGGGTGAACTCAATGTGGATGTAGTGGATAATGATGCCACCAATAAACTAGTCGATTGGTTTGAAGATAGATGGGAGGATAGGCTTTCAATAGATATTACGGAAGAACTTGCTCAGATAATTGATGAAAGCTGGGCTGGAGAGAGCCTGACATTACCATATTTGATTTATTTAAAAATTGCTTACCACCTTTCCAGAGATGCTCAAATTGGTGAGAATAGTTTTCAGATCCCAAAAGAGTTCTCCCATCTTTTACCGTTTCAAAAAGAAGCTGTAACACTTGCTGCTCAACATCTTCATAATAGAAATGGAGTAATGATTGGTGATGTCGTTGGGTTAGGGAAGACAATGACTGCGTCTGCCTTAGCGAAAGTTTTTGAAGAAACATTTATTCTTGAAACTTTGATTATTTGCCCAAAAAATCTTGTTTCAATGTGGGAGGATTATATCCACAACTACCGATTAAGGGCGAGAGTGAAAAGCATTTCTAAAGTTGATGTGAAATGGCTTGAAAATGAAAGAAGGTATAGATTAATGATAATCGATGAAAGTCATAATCTTAGAAATCGAGAGGGTAAGAAATACGCCATAATCAAAGATTACATA
>CALRRX020000370.1:0-4184 GCA_943370675.1 Reyranella massiliensis 521
ACACAAAGCCCACTCCCATCCCAATCAATACCGCAAACAAGATATGGGGACGAATCATATAACAGATAAAACTTCCCAAGGCAATGTGAAATATCCGCTTTTGTGGCCAGGAAAGTCCATAGGTTAAAAACGCCAAACCTGTAAAGATATACGCACCCTTTCCCAAGGAAGCCGTCCAAAAGTGCATATTGGGCAAAAACATAAAAATGGTAATTGCGTCCCAACCCTCAAATTTCGGGTTGAATCGCAGATTCTCTTTCATAAAACAATAGAAGTACACAAAGCCCCAAAAACCCACCCAGGTGGACAGGAACATCATCATGTCGTAATTGAAGCCTAGCCACTTGGCAAAAGGAAAATTGATCCATTCGATAAATAGAGTTCCTGGAACGAAGGCATCAAACCAATTTTGATAATTTTCATGACTATGATAATACATAATAGAATCAGAACGATTGAATTGGGTATAAGTCCAATAAACCAATCCGAAAAAGATATGGTACCAAAACATCTGATTCAAAAGCCCTGCCTTTAGCCACTTATGCTCCTGCTGAAGGTTGTTCAGAATAGGCTGAGAGGCAAAGAATAAAAACAAAACTAGGAATGCAGCGCCGAGCAAGGAATTGAAGGATTTGGGTTTTTCAAATATAAAAAAGAGAGGTGATTGTTAAGGGTTAAGAGTTAAATGTTAAATGTTAATAGGTGATGGTTATATTTTAAGTGAAGGTTTTTAGTGGTTGTAATTCGTAATTGGGAAAGAGTAAATTGAGAAAAGGGCAGCTTAAGGTTTGTTCGGAGTTCAGAGTTCGTAGTTCAAGATGAAGAGGGAGTTCACAAATGTCCGTGTCTTACTGGCTAATGTTTAATTGAGAAGAGGGGATTTTTTGGTTTTGGGGGATGGGATCTTGCAGGAGAAAAAGTGGATTAATGAATTTTCAGATTACTTCCGGGCTAAAAGATCTTTGTATAAAAGTTCGAATTGTTGGGTGATTTGAGGAAGGGTGTAGTGGGAAAGGACGAGGTGATGCGCTTGATTTAAAATTTGCTGTTTTGCAGCCTCTTCCAGTTTAAGGACTTCATGAATAGCAAGAGCAAATGAATTGGAATCGGATGGGGTAATGCACCACCCTGTTTCCCCATTTTTTACCACTTCGGGTATTCCTCCTACTCCATAGGCTATTACCGGAACCTTGCAAAACATCGCCTCTAAAATGACTCCCGGCAAACCTTCCACCTTTGAAGGCATGACAAGGGCTGAAGCATTAGCCAAATACGGAAAAATATTGGCTTGATTGGGGATGAGAAGGACCTGATCACTCAGTCCTAACTCTTGAATTTTATCGAGCAGTGAGGCCTCCAAAGGTCCGGAGCCTAAAAAAACCATCTTCAAATTTGGAATCTGTAGTTCCTTGAAAATCTCCAACATCCCCAAAGGATTCTTTTCAGGAACCAATCCTCCTATAAAAATCAAGTATTCCCCAGAAAAGGGACAGGAATCCACTTGTTGAAGTGCTTCGGAAATATCCTCAGCATCTACCCCAATAGGAATGGTAAGCTGCTGCCTAACTGTAAAAATCCGGTTGAAATCCTTCAAGGTAGCATCTGACACCGAAACCACCGCATCCACCTCAGCCATGAGCCAGCGATTAAAAAGCAGCTTGGCTTTGTTGCCTAAAAACCCACTGATGGTATTGGCATTTCGATACACGAGGGCAGCTTTCCAACCATAAAGTTTTTTTGAAATGGCGGCAATCTTCAGTGTTTCAGAGGCATTTGCCTGTATAATATCTGCTTGGAATTCCCGAATGAGCACATCTAATTTTTTCCAAGCTTTCAGATCAACTCCTCGCAAAGTGGGATTGGCATTCAAGGTTTCCAATTTCCCATCAAATGGAAGCTTTGCTTCCCCTCCATAGACTGAAATTACCATCACCTCATGCCCTCCCTCGATAAGCTTTTGCGCCAGCTGGGAGGCAAAAATCTCTGCCCCTCTTCGCTGGGTACGGGTGATAAGTTGGATGATTTTCATAGTTCCTGATAAAATTCCAAAAAGGCTTTCCCAGCTTTTGTCATGTCAAATCTCTGCTGGGCTTTGGCTTTTGCCGGAGTGGTAAGCTGCGTTTTTTCCTCAGAAGAAAGCCTAGCCCAAAAGTCCATGACCTTTAGCCATGCTTCCTTATCCTCCAGAGGGAGCAAAGAACAGGAAGCTATTCCATTTGCCATTTCCGGAATACCTCCCACAGGAGTAGCGATCACCGGGATTTGAGCCAAGATTGCCTCTGCGATCACTGCCGGCATTCCTTCGATTTTGCTGGGAAGAAGGAGAATGGCATTGGATGGTACGAGTGACCAGGGATTTTGACTTGCTCCAAAGAACTGAATTGCCTCCCCTTTTTTTGAAATAGACCCCTCAAACGATTCTCTTAAAGGGCCATCCCCAATCAGCCAAAGTTGAGCTTGGGGATCATTTTCCAAATAGCTTTTAAAAAGATCAAAAAGAAACGCATGGTTTTTCTCCGGAGTAAATCCTCCTATATGAACAAACACCGAATGGGAAAGCGGTGCTGCCAAATCAACCATTTGATCCTTAGAAATTCCTATCGGGATAATCTTCTGGGGAACAGTTGCTCCCATTTCACTTTTCAGATCATTCCCCGAAAACTCGCTGACCGATATCGCTCCATCCAGTCTAGCCAATAGAAACCTGTAAAATGCTCGCTGCCAAAAAGAGGTAAGGTAATACCCCACCACTCCCCCATTGTTGAAAATGAGTTTACCAGCAAAAGGATAAGTTATGCGGGCCAGTACAGCAAACTTTAGGGTATCACCTCCATTGGCTTGAATGATATCGGGTTGATACTCGCGAAGGATTTGACTTAGTTTCTTAAGGCTTTTTAGGCTCATTGAAACCGCCCCCAAAGCGAAATGCCTTCCTTGAAATGGAAGTAAAAAATCACCTGAATACAGACTTATCAACACGACCTCATGCCCCTGCTCGAGGAAATGATTTCCCAGAAAGGACGCGAAAAGCTCTTGCCCTCTCGCTTGTGGCCGATGTATGAGTAGGGCAATCTTCATCTTCGGTGATAAAAGTCCAGCCAAACGCCCTTTTCTCCAAAATTAAGGGTATGAATCCCCAAGGCTTTTGCCTCGGAATCCGCTTCGATAGTCTTGACAGTGACTTCTTGGTATTCCTCCTTGGTCAGCGTAACAATCTCTTGAACCTGAATCCGATGGCCATATCGAAGGCCCGAATCCTGAGCAGGACGATACCATTTTCCTTTCTGTTCAAAAATCCTTCCCGCGGGACGAGACTTTCTGACATCCGATACAATAGGATTCATGGGGTGAGCCTGCCAATTGGGACAGAGGAGATCCTCGGTAAAATAGAGGGAAAGTTCATCAAAGGGAGAACAAGCTGGATGAGCCTTTTGGTTGACAAAGAGCCAATACAGACCATCCATTTTCAAGAGAGTTGGGTCATAGGCCTCTCCTTCGAAAAACACCGATTCCCTCTTCCATTTACTTGGAAAATCTTCCGCACGGTATCGATATAGTTTTCCTGCATCCGCTGACTCGGGCAGGAGATACAGGTCTCCATTTTCTTCCCAAACCATTGGATAAGAAAGGTGCCAAGGCTCTTCCAAAACCCGCTGACTGGAGCCGTCCGGCAGAATACAGGAAATGCTTCCCTTCTTTTTTGCCTGGTCAAACTCCTCTACAAATACATATTCCTCCCCTTGATAGCTTATCGGAAAAGGATCCGCCCAGTAAACCTGCTTGCCGGTAGGATGGATTTTACGTACCTGATCTTCCTTGATGGAGTTTGGAAGGCCTTTTTCAGGTAAACTGAGCTGCCCCACTTCCCAATGCGCAGGCTTCCTCTGTTCCATGATTTTCCTTGCACAGGTTCTGAGCAGTAATCTCCATACCAAGCCAATCATCGCCCAATTGCTTGGAGGAGTCCAGAGTGGAGCTTGTGTAGTTTGAGCGGAAGGATTTAGGAAAAAGTCGGAATCTTGCCTGACTTTGCGCAGTGCTCTTAGCAGAAAGGTGGAGGAAAGCCAAAAGAGTTTGTTGGCATTTCGCTGCACCGAAAGAGGGTCGGTCTGTGTCCAAGATTGGTATAAAACAGGACCTTGATCGAGCTTTTCGGTAAGCTGCAGCAGGGCAACTCCGGTAAT
>CALRRX020000371.1:0-4184 GCA_943370675.1 Reyranella massiliensis 521
ATACATCCGTGCGGAGCTGGTGATGCCTCTCGGAGACAAAGCTGAGCTCGACACCAAGGATATCTCCACGGAATTCTGCGCGCTTCCTGGTGGAAAAGGGGGAAAATTTAAATGGCCAACGCTGACCGAACTTCATAAAAAACTCTTTGGAGTAGGCTTTGAGGATGCGCACGATGCGGCCTACGACGTAGATGCTACCGCACGCTGCTTTTTTGGCTTGATCACGCAAGGAGTACAAAAGCCTGAACCGGGGATTTTGCTTGAAGAGATCATCTATGAAGCGCCAAAGCTGGCAGAGGCCAATTTTGTCCAAGCCAAAGAAACTCAAAAGACTGCCTCAAAAGATATACTCAAACAGGCTGGCAAAGCAGATATTTCCGATCTGGCAGATGTTCCTTTTACTCACCTGCATGTACATACCCAATACTCTGTTCTTCAAGCTACCTCAGAGATTCCAGCCATCGTCGCCCGTGCCAAATCTTTGGGCATGACAGCCGTGGCCATGACCGATCACGGCAATATGATGGGAGCATTTCACTTTGTGAAAGAGGCCATGGGGAAAGAGCTAAAACCCATCTTAGGATGTGAGTTTTACCTCTGCCGGGACAGAAAAAACAAAGCAAGCAAAGATGATGGCTATCAAACGGTACTCATCGCCAAAAACAAAGCAGGTTACCACAACTTGGCTAAATTGGCCTCTTATGCCAATATTGAAGGCTTTTATTACGTCCCCAGAATAGACAAAGAAGTCCTTGTCGAATTCAAAGGTGACTTGATTGCCACCACGGGTGGTCTTTGGGGGGAGATCCCCTATCTGATCCTAAACGTAGGGGAAACTCAAGCTGAGGAAGCATTTCTCTGGTGGAAAGAGCAATTCGGCGACGACTTTTACGTGGAGCTCAATCGTCATGGAATTCCAGAGGAGGAAAAAGTGAATGAGGTTTTACTCGAATTTGCCCATAAATACGGAGTCAAGTATTTCGCTGCTAATAACTCCTACTACAACGACAAAGGAGATGCAAAAGCGCACGACATTTTGTTATGTGTCAAAGACGGTGAACTGGTCGAAAAACCCAAAAAGTACATCGGAAAGCGTGGACGCGAATTCCGCTTCGGTTTTCCGAATGATGAATTTTACATTAAAAGTCCTGAGGAAATGAAGAAGCTTTTTGCAGACTTGCCAGAAGCTATTCTTTGCACTCAGGAAATCGTGGACAAATGCGAAGCCTACAAACTGGCAAGAGAAGTACTCTTACCAAAGTTTGACATTCCAGAAGAATTCAAGCATCCTGAAGATGATGTAGATGGAGGAAAGCGAGGCGAAAATGCCTATTTGCGCTACCTGACCTATGAGGGTGCAAAAAAACGATACAAGGAAATCACTCCCGAGATCCAGGAACGCTTAGATTTCGAACTGGCAACCATCGAAAAGACTGGATATCCAGGATACTTTTTGATTGTGCAAGACTTTACACGGGCAGCTCGGGACATGGGCGTTTCGGTAGGCCCTGGTCGTGGTTCTGCAGCGGGCTCGGCAGTAGCTTACTGCGTAGCTATCACCAATGTGGACCCAATCGAGTACGACCTCCTCTTCGAAAGATTCTTAAATCCAGACCGGGTTTCACTCCCCGATATTGATATTGACTTTGACGATGAGGGTCGTCAGGATGTGATCGATTATGTGATCAAAAAATATGGTTCGAATCAGGTAGCTCAGATCATCACGTATGGTACCATGGCTGCAAAGTCAGCTATTCGAGACACCGCTCGAGTACTTAATTTGCCTCTTGCCGAGGCGGGCAGGCTTGCCAATTTGGTGCCTGATATCAAGCTGAAGACCCTATTTGAACTAGCGAAAAATCGCCCGGCACTCCTTGATAAACTCAAAGGCCAAGGCGAGCTACTCCAAAAAGCAGAAGAACTCATACGCATTGCCCAAGGTCAAGATGAGTCCGCTAAAACGGTCAATCAGGCGGCAGTCCTGGAGGGTTCCGTAAGAAATACCGGCATTCACGCCTGTGGGGTGATCATTACCCCTGCAGACATTACCAACTTCGTTCCAGTGGCTTTGGCAAAGGATTCCGACATGGTCTGTACTCAGTTTGACAACTCTGTGGTAGAGTCAGCAGGCTTGTTGAAAATGGACTTTTTGGGTTTAAAAACCCTCACCCTGATCAAAGATGCGATCAAGATTGTGAAAGAAAGGCATGGTATACTTCTCGATGCAGATGTTTTTCCGATTGATGATGTCAAGACTTACGAGCTCTTCCAGCGCGGCGAAACGGTTGGGATCTTCCAGTACGAAAGTCCCGGTATGCAGAAATACATGCGAGAACTGAAGCCGACTGTGTTTGCGGATTTGATTGCCATGAACGCTCTCTATCGCCCGGGACCATTGGCTTACATTCCCTCTTTTATCAAAAGAAAACACGGAACCGAGCCAATTACTTATGACTTGGACGACATGAAAGACTACCTGGAGGAAACTTACGGAATCACAGTCTACCAAGAACAGGTGATGCTTTTGTCTCAAAAGTTGGCGGGATTCACCAAGGGTGAGGCTGACGTCCTGAGAAAAGCAATGGGGAAAAAGCAAAAGGATGTACTGGACAAAATGAAGCCTAAGTTTGTCGAGCAGGCAGCAGCTAAAGGACACGAACCGAAGAAGCTAGAGAAAATCTGGACCGACTGGGAAGCCTTTGCTTCTTATGCGTTCAACAAGTCTCACTCCACTTGCTATGCTTGGATTGCCTATCAAACAGCCTATCTGAAGGCGCATTACCCTGCCGAATACATGGCTTCGGTGCTTAGTAACAACATGAATGATATCACACAGGTGACGTTTTTCATGGAAGAATGTAAGCGAATGGGAATTCCGGTTTTGGGTCCGGATGTCAACGAATCTAAAAGTGGCTTTACCGTAAATGCTGCTGGTGAAATCCGTTTCGGAATGGCTGCCATCAAAGGTGCCGGAACGGCTGCTGTGGATGAAATCATCAAGGAAAGGGAAAAAAACGGCCCTTACAAAAACATCTTCGACTTTGCGAAGCGGGTCAATTCCCGTGCGCTGAATAAGAAAACCATGGAAGCGTTGGCCATGGCGGGAAGCTTTGACTGCTTCAAGGAGCATCACAGAAGACAATATTTGGAGGCGCCAGATGGAGACGTCACCCTGATCGAAAAGGCGACGAAATATGCTCAGAAAGTCCAGCAGGAGGAAGACAGCGCACAGGTAAGTCTTTTTGGCGGAGGCGGCGGAAACGCCGAAATCCCTTTGCCATCGGTGGCGCCGATCGAGCCATTCTCACAAATTCAGCAGCTGAACATCGAAAAAGAGGTCGTTGGGCTTTTTATTTCCGGCCACCCCTTGGATCAGTACAAACTAGAAATAGACTCGTTTACGAATACGCCACTTACAGCTTTGGCTGATTTGGATGGATTGAAAGGTAGAAATGAATTAAGGTTGGCGGGTTCGGTTTCGAGCTTTGCCCACCGCACCACCAAAAACGGTAAACCTTTTGGTACACTTACCTTGGAGGATTACCACGGTTCATTTACCTTTTTCATTTTCGGCGACGACTATGTAAAGTTTAAGCAGTACTTCATGACTGGATGGTTTTTGTTTTTGACCGGAAAAGTCGAGCAAAAAAAGTGGGGGAATGAAAACGAGGTGGAATTCAAGATCATCAGTATTTCACTTTTAAGTGAAGTCCGTGGAAAGATGATCAAAGGGCTCAAGGTCAATATCAACTTGGACGATTTGACGTATGATCTGATGGAAAAACTTGAAGAAATTACTTCAAAATACAAAGGCGATGCAAAGCTTTACATTGAGGTTAATGACCAAAAAGAGAATATCACGCTGGAGCTTTTCTCAAAAAAATTCACGATCGACCCCAGTGCTGAAATGATTAAGGAGTTAAATCAACTTCCTGAAGTGGTTTATAAGGTGGTAGATAAATAATCGATTAAAATGACCATAGATTTAGTCAATGAGTCATTGAGAATTTATTGATTTGGATAGGAACTTATTCTAAATCAATCGGCTTTTGCTGATATATTTGAAAACAGAACCTTATTAATCTTTGAATAAAATGGGAAAAGCAATTGAAATAACTGATGCCAACTTTGAAGAAATCGTATCCGGTGATAAGCCTGTATTGGTTGATTTCTGGGCAGAGTGG
>CALRRX020000372.1:0-4175 GCA_943370675.1 Reyranella massiliensis 521
TAATTATAGGGAAAAAATGGTGGAAATCTATCAATACCCAACTCCCTTCCGAGGCCATAATTGGGTATCTACTCCAAACAGCCCAAATTGAATTTGGGGTTAGTACGGAACGCACTTTTGGTGCTAAACCGGGGTGAATCGGCAACTGAATTTAATGCCAAAGGCATTTCTTGTTTCAGCCCTGCCTTCCGCAGGCAGGCCAGAATTCAATTCTGGGATTTAGGTAAAATGGTTAATGTCATGAGTGCCAAAGGCACGATCTGTATTTATTTTTCAATCCTAAATTTTTAAATCCATGCCTCAGTCCCTTACCAAAATTTACCTGCATGTTGTTTTTTCAACAAAAAATCGAATCCCTATAATCTCAGAAGAAATCAGACCAAACGCCCAAGCCTATTTCGTACAGGTTGGCGCCAACCTTGGAAGTTTTACAGAGGAAATTTTCATGATGCCAGATCACATTCACTGGCTTTGCACCCTACCTAGAACAATCACCATCGCAGACATGGTGAAAAATGTAAAGATTTCCAGTTCAATTAAGTTCAAGGATTTAATCCGCCGAGATTTCGAATGGCAAAAAGGATATGGCGCATTTTCAGTAAGTCAATCCAAATTGGAAATAGTCAAAAAATATATCCAAAACCAGCAGGAGCATCATCAAAAAATAGATTTCCAAACCGAGTATCGGAGGTTTTTGGAGGAATATCGGGTCGAATACGATGAAAAATATGTGTGGGATTGAATGACGATTTTTCATTACGGGTCGCCCCGTTGGGGCTCGTTTGAAATTACATATGATTCATTTCCCCAAATTGAATTTGGGGCTTTCACAGAACGCACCTTTGGTGCTAAATCTAGGTAAATCGGTGAAGGAACTTAATGCCAAAGGCATTTTTTATTTCAGCCCAGAATTCAATTCTGGGTTTTAAAAATTCATACCATTATCAGAGCCCCAACGGCACGATCTGTAATAAATTTTTCTGCCAATTCCATTTGATTAAAAACCCAACCTTGTCCCCACCCGCTTTTTCGCCTATTTTTCCCTCATGAAAAAAATCACCCTATTCATAATGCTGGCGGTATTTCCGCTTTTCTCTTTTGCGCAGCAAAAACTCACAAAAGACGAACAAAAACTCCTTGAACTGATCGATAAAAACTACCAGGAAACTCTTGCCCTTTTAGAAGAAGTCATCAACATCAATTCCGGTTCGCTCAATAAGGAGGGCGTGCGGGAAGTCGGTCGGGTATTCGAAAGGGAATTCCAAAAAATCGGCTTCCAAACCGAATGGATCGAATTACCAGCCGAAGTCAATCGCGCAGGACATTTTGTAGCTACCCGAAAAGGAACTAAAGGTAAAAAGCTTTTCCTGATCGGGCATTTGGATACGGTGTTTGAAAAAGACATGCCCTTTACCCCGTTCACCTACCTCAATGACAGCACGGCCACCGGCCAAGGTGCCAATGACATGAAAGGAGGGGATGTGTTGGTATTAGCCAGCTTAAAAGCCCTCCACCAGTTGGGACTTTTGGATGATCGAACCATCACCGTCTATTTCAATGGAGACGAAGAAAGTACGGGCAATGCGGAACTCTCCCGAAAAGATTTCATCGAACGGGCTAAACAGCATGACATCGCATTGGGCTATGAGACGGCCCAAGGATTCTCCACCGCAACCGTAGCCCGAAGAGGTGCCGGTGGCTGGAGGCTAAATACGAGCGGAAAGCAAGGTCATTCCAGTGGAGTTTTTGGCCAAAATGCAGGCTACGGTGCGATCTATGAAGCCGCCCGAATTCTCAACGAATTCCGCGAAGCCCTAGCCGGAGAAAAATACCTAACGTTCAATCCGGGTCAATTTATCGGAGGTTCGGACGTGACTTTGGACCCAATCAATGGAACAGGAACTTCGCTCGGCAAAACCAATATCGTCGCTCGCGAAGCTATCGTAACGGGTGATTTACGCTTTCTTGGAGAAACCCAGAAAGAAGCCGCCCGAGCCAAAATGCGTGAAATCGTATCCAAAAACCTTCACCAAACCGACGCCGAGATCACTTTCAACGACTATATCCCATCCATGGAACCTACTGAGGGAAATTATGCTTTGGCGGAATTTCTAAGCAAAGTCAGTCAGGACATGGGCTATGGAGCGGTGAAGCCCGGTGATCCCGGAAGCCGTGGCGCTGGAGATATTTCTTTTGTAGCAGAATTTATGGATTGCCTCGATGGACTTGGTGCATCGGGAACTGGCGCTCACGCTCCAGGTGAGACGATCAACATGAAGCAGTTCCCCGATTTGATCAAAAGAAACACGATCTTTCTATACCGATTGACCCGATAACCTGATGAAGAATGCCTTAATCCCGGCAGTTTTGGTTGCAGCAGCGCTTTCCTGCCAAGCACCAACACCTCAAGAACCCGAACCTATGAAACCCCAAAAAATCGTCGTTTATCAGGTCTTTACCCGCCTTTTTGGCAATACGAATACCACCAACAAACCCTGGGGGACCAAGGAAGAAAATGGTGTTGGGAAGTTCAACGACTTCACGGATACGGCTTTGGAAGAAATCAAAAAACTAGGGGTATCACACATTTGGTATACTGGAGTGCCGCATCATGGTGTGATCGGGGATTTTCCGGAGATCGGGGTAAGTTCGGATGATCCGGATGTGATCAAAGGCCGTGCAGGTTCGCCTTATGCCGTTCGGGATTACTACCAGGTCAATCCTGATTTGGCAGTGGATGTGACGAAAAGAATGGAGGAGTTTGAAGCCCTGATCGCCCGAACGCACAAGCATGGGATGAAGGTGATCATCGACATCGTACCCAATCACGTGTCTCGCTTTTATGAAGGGAAAAATAATCCTGCCGGCGTGCGTGACTTTGGTGCCGACGACGATAAAACAGTCGAATACCACAAAAACAACAACTTTTACTACATCCCCGGAAAGGCCTTTTCTGTTCCTGAATCGAAAAATGGCTATCTACCTTTAGGTGGGGAAAAGCATCCGCTAGCCGATGGAAAGTTTGACGAAAATCCAGCCAAATGGACCGGAAATGGTTCCCGATTGGCGCAGCCGGATTTCTACGACTGGTACGAGACAGTTAAGATTAATTATGGTGTAAGTCCCGATGGAAAGAAGGATTTTGACGAATTACCGGCAGGGGCAGACTCTCTGGATTGGAAAGCACATTATGATTTTTGGCAAGGAAAAGAGGTGCCAGATTCCTGGAAAAAATTCAAGGACATCACCCAGTTTTGGCTGGGCAAAGGCGTGGACGGATTCCGCTTCGACATGGCCGAGATGGTACCCGTGGAGTTTTGGTCCTACCTCAATTCCCATATCAAAAAAACCAGTCCAGACGCATTCCTTTTAGCTGAGGTGTATAATCCAAGCCTATACAGAGACTACATCCGAAAGGGAAAAATGGATTACCTCTACGACAAGGTCGAGCTCTACGACACCCTGAAGCACATCATGCAAGGTCACGGCAGCACGGATAATCTGGTGCCGATTTTGGCTGGCTTGAAAGACATCGAGCATCACATGCTGCACTTTTTGGAAAACCACGACGAGCAGCGCATCGCAAGTCCTGAATTTGCCGGGAATCCTTGGAAAGCGATGCCTGCCATGGTGGTGTCCGCAACGGTTTCCACTTCTCCGACGATGATTTATTTCGGGCAGGAAGTGGGCGAACCCGGGGCTGAGGATGCGGGCTTTGGAGATCCAAGTCGGACTTCGATTTTCGATTACATCGGAGTTCCTCAGCATCAGAAGTGGATGAATGGGGGAAAATTTGACGGTGGACAGCTTTCCGAAAATGAAAAAGCGCTGCGAAACTACTATTCTGAAGTGCTAAACTTCACCCGCAACAGTACGGCGTTGATGGGTGAGTATCTGGAATTGCATTCTTTTAACCGCCAGCAAAATCCAGCCTATACCAACAAAGCCTTTGCTTTTGCCCGCTGGGATGAAAGTCAGAAGCTGATTGTGGTGACCAACTTTGACGAATTCCAATCGGTGAAAACAACGCTCAAACTTTCTCAGGAACTGCTGAAAGCTTGGAAACTGGAAAAAGGCGATCGGGAAATTCAGGAAGTCATGTTTGGGAAAAAGAAGACCAAGTTGCGGGTAACAGATGCAGGTGCTGAAATCGATTTGGACTTTGGGCCTTGGGA
>CALRRX020000373.1:0-4152 GCA_943370675.1 Reyranella massiliensis 521
TGTGATCGAAGGATTTAGAGCTGCTTTTTTGGATCGACCTATGCCTTGGGAATGGATTTGGCCCGGTAGCTTGGTGGCCTTGGTTTGCTTTGTCTTTGGGATGATGTATTTCCGCCGGATGGAGCGAATCTTCGCTGATGTGGCTTAAATGCTGGTCATACCTGAATGATTCTATCGTGTTGGCCGCTAAAGCTGCTTGCCTTCCGAAGGTATGGTTGTCCGTTAAAACTGTTGTCAGGTTATCTGTAAAAGCTGACTTCTTAATTACAGGCTGACAACTCGACAACCCTGACAACCCTGAAAACTGGAAAACCTCGACAACCTCGACAACCCGACAACCCGACAACTCGACAACCAGACAACAAACCCTTATAGCCCACCCCTAATGCCCTTCCTCTCCATCGTTTCTCCTGTTTACCGAGCTGAAAACTTACTGTCTGAACTGGTGAGTAGGATCAAAGCTGCGGTAAGTCCTATTTCGGAGGATTATGAAATCATCCTGGTGGAAGATGCTAGTCCGGACGGTTCATGGGCCGAAATTGAGCGACTTTCAAGACTCCATCCTGAACTCATAGGCCTTAAACTTTCCCGGAATTTTGGACAGCATTATGCCATCACAGCCGGTCTTGACCATGCAAAAGGAGAATGGGTGGTGGTGATGGATTGTGACTTACAGGATAGACCCGAGGAGATTCCTTCTCTTTTGAAAAAAGCACAGGAAGGATTCGACGTGGTTTTAGCCCGAAGGGCCAATAGGCGAGATGGATTTCTTAAGAAGCTTTCCTCCAAACTCTTCTACCGAACCCTGGCTTGGTTGACGGGCTCCCAGCAAGATGAGACGATCGCAAATTTTGGAATTTACCATCAAAGGGTCATCCGACAAATAACCGAAATGCGGGAAAGCATCCGTTATTTTCCCACCATGGTGCGCTGGGTAGGTTTTCGACAGACTGCCATAGACGTAACTCATGCCGCCAATGAAGAGAGAGGCAGCAGTTATAATTTTAAACGCCTTTTCAATCTAGCCTTAGATATCATGCTTGCCTACAGCGATAAGCCTATTCGACTCACTGTCAAGCTCGGCCTTTTAGTGGCCTTGACTGGTTTTCTGTTTGCTATTTTTACTTTAATCAGATACTTGCAGGGCGACATTATCGTGGCAGGATATGCCAGTTTGATCATTTCCTTGTGGATGCTGACTGGATTTTTGCTGGTTACCTTGGGAATGGTTGGTCTGTATGTCGGTAAAACTTTCGAAGGAGTGAAAAATCGCCCAATTTATATTGTGGAAAAAAGTGTTGGAGCTTAGTTCGGTTGTTCGAATGATGAGCTTGTCGAATCATCCGCTAAAGCTGCCTGCCTCCCGAAGTGATGGTTGTCCGTTAAAACTGTTGTCAGGTTGTCTGCCTACGGCTGCCTGCCTCTCGAAGGGATGGTTGTCAGGTTATCTGTAAAAGCTAACTTTTTAATTGTAGGCTGACAACTGGACAACTGGACAACAAGACAACCCGACAACCTCGACAACCCGACAACAAGACAACAAGACAACCTCGACAACTGGACAGCCCGACAACTGGACAACCTTGACCCCCGAACATCGATCTCCGAACCCTTGATCACCCCTCTCTCTTTTGATTCTTCCCTTTTTGGATACGCCGTGGGAAAGTGCTTAGCAGATGAAGCCTGGTCTGAACCGGAGTTTTTGGAAGCCGCTAAATCTTACAGATTGGTATACCTCTTTTCCGACCTTCCGCTTGATTTCAAATCCAGTAAAATCTTTCCGGTGGATCTACGACTGACCTTTTTCAAAAACCTCAAAAGACTTAATACCAGTACTTCGGAGATTTATCCGTATTCTGGAGCACTTACAGAGACGCTTCTAAACTTAGCATTGGAAAGTGGGGTCTATTCTCGCTTTCATACTGATCCCAGATTTGTTAATCGCGAGTTTGAAAAGCTCTACCAGCTTTGGATAGAAAAGGCACTAGCTCAACATGAAGTCTTGATTGCCGAGAACCTGGGTGGTTTTGTCACATGTAAAGTGTCAGAAGGCGATGCTCAAATCGGTTTGATTGCAGTCCGTAAAGGCCAAAGAGGGAAAGGCTTGGGTAAAAAATTGATCCAAACCGCAGAGAATTTCGCCATCCAAAAAGGTGCCCAAACAATGACCATCGGAACTCAAGCTGCTAATCTTCCAGCTTCAGCACTTTACAGAGGCATGGGATTCCAACTGGTCCAGCAACAATTTATCTATCACTATTGGGGATGATTTTCTGGATGGTGAGCTTGTCGAATCATCTGCTAAAGCTGTTGTCTGCCTACGGCTGTTGTCGGGTTGTCCGCTGGGGCTGTTGTCTTGTTGTCCGCTGAAGCTGTTGTCGGGTTATCTGCCTATGGCTGTTGTCGGGTTGTCCGCTGAAGCTGTTGTCGGGTTACCTGCCTATGGCTGTTGTCGGGTTGTCAGCTAAAGCTGTTGTCAGCCCTGCCTCCCGAAGGGATCGTTGTCCACAAAAGCTGCTTGCATCCGAATGGTGAGCTTGTCGAATTATCCTTAAAAGCTGACTTCATAATTACAGGCTGATAACTAGATAACTAGACAACCCGACAACTTTGACAACCAAACAACCCGACAACCTCGACAACCCGACAACTGGAGAACCAGACAACCCGACGACCCGATAACCAGACAACCTCGACAACCCGACAAATCAAGAACTAAATTTTCACTTTATCAATCATCACTTTTAAGAATCACTTTTATGAAAAGCTATTTAGACTTAGACATTTATCAAGAATCGCTTGCTCTTTTTTTTGAAACTCATCCATTTAGCCTGTTGCTACCAAAATATGAACTCTACGAATTGGGAAGTCAACTCAGAAGATCATCTGATTCTATAAATTCAAACATCGTGGAGGGTTATGGAAGAAAGCGATATAAAAATGATTTCATTAAATTTTTGGTTTACTCTCATTCTAGCAATTTGGAGTGTAAAAACCACTTGATCAAAATCAAATTTCTCTACCCTGAACTTACCGAAAAGGCAGAAACTTTAATTGATGCCTATGATCGACTTGGGATTAAAATCCATCGATTTATTGAATATGTAGAGAAGAGTTGGAGGAATTAAGTTGGGTTTTAAACTGAATTCCGTTGTCCGCTAAAGCTGCCTGCCTCCGGAAGAGATGGTTGTCAGGTTGTCCGCTGAAGCTGTTGTAATGTTGTCTGCCTACGGCTGTTGTCATGTTATCCATAAAAGCTGACTTCTAAATTGCAGGCCGACAACCCCGACAACCCGACAACTGGACAACTGGAGAACCAGACAACCTCGACAACCTCGACAACCCGACAACCTCGACAACCCGACAACTGGACAACCAACCTGACAACTGGACAACCAACCTGACAACTGGACAACCCGACAACAAGACAACAAGACAACAAGACAACATCACCAACCCCACCCACCCTTGCGCATACCTTTTAACAAACCCTTCCTTACTGGCCGCGAACTTGACTACATCCAAGAAGCGGTAGCCTTGGGCAAAATTTCCGGAAACGGAGAATTTACCCGTCGATGCCAAGACTTTTTTGAGAAGAAATATGGATTTCAAAAGTGTCTGCTTACCACTTCTTGCACGGATGCGCTCGAAATGACGGCTATTCTGTTGGATATTAAGCCGGGAGACGAAGTCATTCTTCCCAGTTTTACCTTTGTTTCCTCTGCGAATGCTTTTGTGCTTCGTGGTGCTAAAATCGTCTTTGTCGATAGCCAAGCTGATCATCCCAACTTAGATGGCCGCCAATTGGAGGGATTGATTACCCCGAAAACCAAAGCCATCGTGGTGGTATATTATGGGGGATTGGCCTGTGAAATGGATGAAATCATGGCACTTGCCAACCGCCATGGAATCTTTGTCGTCGAAGACGCCGCCCAAGCCATAGATAGTTATTACAAAGGCAAAGCCTTAGGGGGAATTGGGCATTTGGGCTGTTTCAGTTTTCATGAAACTAAAAATATCCAATGTGGAGAAGGAGGGATGCTGGCCATCAATCACGCCGATTTTGTGAAACGGGCTGAGATTATTTGGGAAAAAGGAACCAATCGTGCCGCTTTCTTCCGAGGCGAAATTGATAAATACGGTTGGGTAGAT
>CALRRX020000374.1:0-4146 GCA_943370675.1 Reyranella massiliensis 521
GACTTTATGTGCACCGGTATGACAAAGGTCTTCCCGCTTAAGGTAGATTTTTGCTCCGTATTTTTCAGAAAGCCGATGGGCAAAATAGAGCGGAGTCGGACGCCCCACAAAGTCTCTGAGCAAGGTCTGAAACTCCTGCTGAAACTCCGAAGAGGCTACGATCTCCTCATAATTTCCCCTAAGCTCTTCGATATTCGGGTGAAGCATTTCAGGGATATATGCCCCGCCAAACTTCCCGTAAAAGCCTTTTTCATCTACCCTGATCATGAGTTATTAGTTAATAAGTTATCGGTTATTAGTCTCCGAGTAAATCAGATGACTTTTAAAATTCTTTAGTTTTTCAATGTTTTTTACTCCAGGTGCGTCCTCAAATTTGGAATTGAGATCCACGCCTTGGAGCTGGGGGATTTGCTGTCGCAAAGCCAAAACTTCATCGGAACTTTCTTCATCCAATCCCCCACTTAGCAGAAAGCCTTTGTGGAAGGGATAAGTTTCCAAAACACTCCAATCAAATTTTTTTCCCGAACCTCCATGCGCTGCGGTGGCCGTATCAAAGAGAAATTTGCTTACATAAGGCAGGTAAGCCTCCAGACTTTTCCAATCGATTTGCGCTCCTACTGAGATCACATTCCAAAGTTCGACCTTGGTTTTTTGAGCCAGACTTTTCAAAAAATCAGGCGACTCGCTTCCATGTAGCTGAATGGCAGAAAGCCCAAATTGGTCTACTTTTCTCAGGATTTCAGGTTCACTTTCGTTGACAAAAACCCCGACTTTTTTCACCGGAAGCTCCTTCAAGTCAGCCGCTTTTTCATCTGTCACATAGCGAGGCGATTTGGGATAAAAGATCAATCCCATCCAATCCGGCTTGACCTCCGAGATCAACCTTCGGATGTTTTCCGCTTCCCGCATGCCACAGACTTTGAGTTCCATCACACTTCTGACAGTTCGCTTTCAGCCAACTTTTTAAATTCCTTAATGAAATTGTATGCTGCCTGCTCTGGTCGGCTGGATTTCATGAAGTTTTCCCCGATCAGGAATCCGTCAAAACCTGCTCTTTTCAACTGAATCAAGGTAGCTGGATCAGAAATTCCACTTTCTGAAATCTTGACAAAGTGAGACGGAATGCGGTCCACCAAACCCAAGGAAGTATCGATCGACACTTCAAAGGTCTTCAGGTTGCGATTATTCACACCGACTAAATCCAAAGAATCGCAGAGGCTTCGGTCGAGTTCTTCTCCGTCATGCACTTCCATCAGTACTTCCATGCCCAAACTCTTGGCAAAGGATGCCAAGGACTTCAATTTTTCCGGTTCCAAAGCTGCCGCAATCAACAGAATGCAATCTGCACCGATGGATTTTGCTTCGAGAATTTGGTACTCATCCACGATAAAGTCCTTTCGGATAATCGGACAGTAGTTGAATTTTCGAGCGATTTTCAAGTCTTCATTCGTACCTCCGAAATATTCCTTATCCGTCAAAACGGACAAGGCAGAAGCACCCGCTTGCATATAGCCAATGCTCACCTGCTCGACAGAAGCAGAAGCATTGATCCAACCTTTGGAAGGAGACTTGCGCTTGAACTCAGCTATGATTCCTGACTTTTCTGGATGGGTCACATACTTTTTCATGGACACGGTAGGGCCTGAGAAAAAAGCGCTTTTTTCCAGCAACTTGACCGGAGTCAGGCTTTTTTTCTCTTCGACTTCCTTGTACTTGTCCGCGATGATTTTTTCTAAAATATTCATGGTTAATTCTTAAGCAAATGAAACGGTGGCTTGTGGATTGACTAGGCCGTTAAACACTTTGAGGGCTTTTCCGCTAAGCAAAACCTCCTCCGCAATCAGAACTGCATCGGTGAAATTCAATCCCTCTCGGGCAGTGACCAAAGCAGCCGCTGCATTGGCGATGACCACTTGGTTTTGTGCTTTTTCGCCCTTTCCACGGAGGACATTTTCGAAGATTTTAGCCGATTCTTCAACAGTATCGCCACCTTTGATACTTTCGGCAGTGAGTTTGGAAAGGCCAATGTTTTCAGGATTGTAAAGCTTTTCCCCAGAGTTAGAAATCATTTTAAAAGGCCCAGTAAGCGAAATCTCATCATACCCATCCAAGGCATGAAGGATGGAAAATTTACCTTCGGTCTCTTGGTATAGATACCCATACAAACGGGCAAGTTCCAGGCTGAAAACTCCAACCAGTTGCTTCTTGGGGAAGCTTGGATTGACCATCGGACCGAGCATGTTGAAGAAGGTTTTCACCCCGAGTTCCTTTCGGATAGGAGCCACATTTTTCATCGCAGGGTGAAATAGCGGAGCATGCAAAAAGCAAAGCCCGGCTTCGTCCAAAGAGCGACGGATTTCTCCGATGTCATTGGTGAACTGATAACCGAAATATTGAAGCAAATTGGATGATCCGCAGATGGAGGAAACGCCTGTATTTCCATGCTTAGCTACTTTTTGTCCAGCGCCCGCTACAATAAAGGAAGAAAGCGTGGAGATATTGAAGGTGTCTTTGCCATCTCCACCGGTACCACATAGGTCCATGGCATCATACTCGGCGATTTCAACCGGAATGCACAATTCAAGCATGGCTTCACGGAAACCTCGAAGCTCCTCCACAGTAATGCTTCGCATCAGGTAAACCGTCATGAATGCGGCAATTTGGCTGGTATTGTAGCCGCCGGTTGCGATATTTTTGAGCACTTCTCTGGCCTGTTCTTGCGACAAGGTCTGATGTGCGATCAATTGATTTAGAATCTCTTTCATTTTTGGTTGAGTGGGGTGTTGGATAAAAAGCCGATTCTTAAGATTCTAACCAATTTTGCATGATTTTGACTCCATTTTCGGTCAAAATACTCTCCGGATGAAACTGAACTCCACGGACATCTACCTGTTTGTGTCGAACGGCCATGATCTGCCCGTCAGGAGTCCTGCCGATCACTTCCAAATCTGGAGATAGCGTGGACTCATCAATCACCCAAGAGTGGTATCGACCGATTTTAAAGGTTTTAGGAACACCTTTGAACAACAAATCATCCTCCACCGTCACCTCGGAGGCTACTCCGTGAAGTACTTCAGAGAGGTTAATGAGGCTACCACCAAAAGCCTCACCTATTGCCTGATGACCTAGACAAACGCCAAGAATTGACTTCGTAGATGAATATCTTTTCAATAGGTCTGGCATAATTCCGGCTTCGGAGGGAACACCAGGCCCAGGGGAAAGAAGGATTTTATCGTATTTGTCAACTTCTTCCAGACTGATTTTATCATTCCGGAAGACATCCATTTGTGCTCCATAACCCAACTGCCGGACGATATACACCAGGTTGTAAGTGAAGGAATCGTAATTATCTAGGACTAGAATTCGTATCATTATTTTTTAATCTTCTGGTTGGAAAGTGGTAAGGTGGTAAGGTGGTAAGGTTGTAAAGTTTACTTGAGTCCACCATATTTTATTCTTTCTTATTTTTTAAATAATTAATCAATGCCTTTATCTGACTCGAAAGCCCGATTAATTGCTCTTTTATTTTTATGTACTCCTCCTCTGAAACTCGATTAACTTCCACAAGAAGAGCCAATTGACTTCTTAATTCCCCAGCTGAGCCTTTCGCATATCCTAGAAATTTGATGAATTGAACTCGATTATTGTATTCGAAACCTTCTGCAATATTATTTGAGATAGATATTGCACTACCAATCAATTGATCTCGAGATTTATAATCATTCTTTAAAGGAGATTGATCTGCTAAACGATAAATCTGAACTCCGATAGCAATAGCTTTTTGCCAAATCACCAATTCTTCAAAGCTGTTAACTTTCATATTTACTGGGCGCTTGATTCATCTAACTTTTCAACCTTTCCACATTTCAACTTTTCCACTCAAATCCCTTCTGCCGCTCTTAGCGCTACTCTCAGCGCCTCCAGTTTATTGGCTACTTCTTGCAATTCTGAAGGAATCGAACTTTTGGCCACCACTCCTGCCCCTGCTTGGAATCGTAGGTGATTGTTTTCGGAGACAAAAGACCGGATAAGGATCGCATGGTTGAAGTCTCCATTGAAACCCAAGTATCCAATCGCCCCACCATAAAATTGACGGCTGACATTCTCTAGTTCATCGATCAGTTCCATCGCCCGGTATTTCGGAGC
>CALRRX020000375.1:0-4132 GCA_943370675.1 Reyranella massiliensis 521
CTTTCACTTGGCTAGGTAGAGCGGATTTTGTGGTCAATTCGGGTGGAGTAAAGCTTTTTCCTGAACTGATTGAGCAAAAAGCCGAAAAGGTCATCGAAGAGATTTTCCCTGGAATTTCCTTTTTCTTTATCGGAGAGAAGGATGAACTACTGGGTGAAAAATTGGTATTTATACTAGAAACAATAGAAAGCAGCAGTAGGGTAAAAATCCTTAAAGAACGGCTAGCAGATGTCTTGGGAAAATACGAATTGCCGAAGAAAATCTATTTCAGCCCGAAATTTGCAAGAACAGAAAGCGGAAAAATAAACCGGTTGAAAACCTTTAGTTTGCTATGATACACTTCATTCTTTTTATTTCTTTTTCCTTAGCCGTGTTGAATCAAGACACAAAAAATCACAAGCTTAATATTCAAATCGATCAAGCTAAATCCGACAAAGGAATGATTCGTGTGTTGATTTTTTCCAAAGAAACAGGCTTTCCCGACCAACCTACAAAGGCGTTAAAAAGTCTTTCGATTTCACCTAAAAACAAGTCAGGAATTCTATCAGTAACCGATCTTCCTCCCGGAAAGTATGCCGTTTCGGTGATCCATGACGAGGACAACGACGGCAAGCTTACCACCAATGCCGTAGGCTATCCAACAGAGAAATTCGGCTTTTCCAATAACCCCAAGGTCTATTTCAGTCCACCAAGCTTTGAAAAAGCATCTTTTGAATTAGGTTCAGAACCAAGACGGATTCAGATTGAGCTGCGTTAATCAATATTTCTCAACCAACCGGTGATTGAAATTCTTTCTTTTTTGGTTGGTAAAACCTCGTGTGGAATCTCTGCACTTAAGAATACCACCAACCTCCCGCCCAAAGGAAGTACATCTTCGATAAGCTCTGTTCCATCTTCCTGAGGAAAAAACATTCTAAGCGCTCCTTCATTCTCCGGTGACCACGATTCATTTAAATACAAAATAATAGTGACCACTCGATGCGGCACAGCATGAAACTGATCCAGGTGCTTTTTGTAAAATGAACCAATCGGATATCTGGCGAAATGCCCCTCAAAAGATCTCAATCCTAAAAAGCAGCGTTGATTGAGTACTTGGCGTATTTGCTCCAC
The DNA here is from genome assembly GCA_943370675.1 of Reyranella massiliensis 521. Lineage (GTDB taxonomy): Bacteria > Bacteroidota > Bacteroidia > Cytophagales > Cyclobacteriaceae > Algoriphagus. The sequence goes on from CALRRX020000375.1 coordinate 1,111, forward strand.
TTTTTCCCAATATGCTGACTGAAGCGGGCTCAAATTATCCTGATCCATCCAAAGTACCTCATCACTGCGGATTTCGGTTCGCACTTGCTTTTGACCGCCTTTACCCACAGCTGCATGCCGAAACATCCCCTTTTCTAAAAGGTCGGTTTGTTCCTTAAGCAACGCTTTACGAAACTCCTCATCAATAAAATCATCAACGATCACGTATGAATTTTGGTAAATCTCAGCGCTGATGCGATCCAGTACTTCTTCCATATTGGGTGGTTTGGGCTGCAAAATAACCACTTAATTGCCCGAAAAACCATACTTTTGTCCTCGATATGACTATGAATACCTCCAAAACATCACTAACCGGAATCGTACTTGAATACGATTCAGGGATTGTTCCACCTCCTTACAGCCACGTATTCAGACTTGCCTTAGATTGGGAAAAAGGGGATTTGGAGGTAAAACTGGATCTTCATTACACGGAGAGAGAGGACCTAAGTGAGCAAGAAATCCTAGATGAAGGATTCACAACCCACGATGACTACAGCTACAAAGGATTGCTTAATGCCATCTGGGTAAAGCCTGTGCAGGAGCTTTTCACTAAAACCCGCTGGACTAACAAAGACATCGAAGATGGGGGAATCACGATTACTCCAATCGAAAAAGGCAAAGATGAAGGCCTAAAAATCCCATCCAACCAAGAAGAGTGGCAATTGATGGCTCAGGATCTGATTCAAGCCATCTATGAAACTGTGAAAAAAGAACTTCCTCTTCAAGTGCATTACCGAAAGGTGGAAAATGAGCTAGTCACCGATTGCAGCCTGACGGTCCATTTTTCGACTAGAGAAGTGATTTTTGAAATGGCCCAAGAAAAACGAACCATCCATTGGGAATACGCCATTCAGCTGATGAAACTGGTGTTCACTCCGGATTACCATTATGAACTGGCCAAGGAAGAACCCGGTAAAAAACGGGGGGCCTACATCGAGTGTGGCGATGGATTCTGGCACGAGCTAGGCAAAGGAGTGATCAATATCGATCCGTCTTTTGACGCTGTTGGAAAGATTAAAGCAGGTTTTGAAGAATTAATGGGAGGATAACACCAAGTTGAAGGTTAGCCTCTAATTTGTTTGAGGTCCGCCCGAATGTCCCGAATCATTTCCCCTAAGTCGTCCAGAGTTAGGGGTTTCTTTTTGTCTCCTGGATTAGGAAAATCGGTGCTGATAAATGCTTTCGCTTCCCAAATCTCCAATACATCCTCTCCCCTCACTTCGTAAGGTTTGTATTGGTCATTGTCTGAGACCAAAAAAAGCTTTCCATTTTCTTCTAAATAATTGAAGACCCTTTTGTAAACCACACCTTCTGTCTGAGTCACCAGCACGTAGGTTCTTCCGCTTTTGATCTGCTTCAATTGCTCTACATAAGATCCAATTACGATCGTACCAGGTATCAGTGGCAGCATCGAGTCGCCTACCAGTTCAAATGCCCGATAGGTCGCTTGTCTTGATAGATTGGGAAGATGAAATTGGGGCAAAGACTCCATAAAGACCGGATCAGCATATCCGTTGAGGTATCCTGCTGAGGCCTTTTGGCCTACCAAAGTAATATTTTCCCTGTCAGAATCATCCGCAGCTATTGTTAGGATGTTAATTCCACGCTTTTGCAGGGCTTTACGTCCCAGATTTTCGATATCATGGTCCAGAAGCTCCTCTATGCCTACTTCCAAAATTTCACTCAGCTTAGTCAAAGTCGCCAACTTAGGCTCTGACCGTCCATCTTCATAGGCAGAGATCATGGTGCGCTGCACATCGAGCTGATCCGCAAGGTCATTTTGGGTGATTCCCTTTTGCTTGCGCAAAAAACGAAGGTTGGAAGCTAGGTAACTCATGCTGAAAAGAGGTAAAATTTATGATCTTCTTCTACCGGAGGTAGGGGGAAAAATGGATTGAGGTTTTCCATTTCTTCTCTTCTTCTCTCCAATCTAATTTTAATCTCGTCAATAATATCACCGACAGATTTGGGCCCATTGACCAACAAATACCCGTATTGAGGCTTGCTCTCATCCTCGATAAAAAACTTGACCTGACAATTGCCTGAAGAAAGGGTCTTAGTTGTGATGCTGATTTTGTCTGTGCTTTCCATAGTCTGATCTAATAACGAGAGCTAAGTTAAAAATGTTATTTTTACCAACATTATCATGATGTAAAAATTAACATTTCTACCTGACAAAGATTGTCACTTTTTAGTAGTTGTCCTTTCTCGATGGTTTCAGGATGGTGCAGGATTAATCTTTTCCTTTCATTTTCTAATACCATGAAAGAAAGCAGTTCAATTGAATATTCTACCGCTCAGCCAATTAATCCATCAATCCTGAACTTTTGGATAGTTCTTTTGTATCACATTAAGCTCAGATCATGTGTTAATGAGCTGATTGAAGCCACTATAGATTTTAACTACTCCAATGAAGTATCTTTTATTCATTCTTTTGTCTTTCGCCACAGCCTTTCAGGTAAGTGCCCAAACCTACACTCTAAAGGGTAAAGTGCTTGAGTTTGGAAAAGATGACCCCATCCCTTATGCCAATGTACTTTTACTGGCTGCTTCGGATTCGTCTCAGGTGTCCGGTACGATTTCAGAATTGGACGGGGAGTTTGAATTAACAGGGATCCGTGAAGGCCAATACCTGCTAAAAATTCAATACCTCGGCTACCAGAGTTACTTCCGCACCCTTTTGGTAGATTCAAATCAAGATTTGGGGAAAATTAGTATCAAAGAAGAGGCAACCGCTCTCAATGAGGTGATCGTAGCAGCCCGCCGATCTACTGGTTCTCAGAAAAGTGACACGACCATGTACAATGCAGATGCTTTCAAAACCATGAAAGACGCCAGTGCACAGATGCTGATCGAAAAGCTTCCGGGAGTAGTTTCTGAAGGGGGAATTCTCCAGGCCCAGGGTGAAAATATCGCGCAGATTTTAGTCGACGGAAAGCCGTTTTTTGGTACAGATGTGCAGGCCGCCTTACAAAATCTACCA
>CALRRX020000376.1:0-4119 GCA_943370675.1 Reyranella massiliensis 521
GGTCAATGTCGTACTTACCGGAGGGGAAACTGCCGACGTGGGAGATTTGGTGCGAACCATCATTGTAGACAGCACGGTCACTTGCCGAATGCGCCGAGACGAAGTCATCTCCAATGACAAAATCCAAGCTGGTGATGTGATTGTAGGTCTCGCTTCCTATGGTCAAGCCAACTACGAAACGGAATACAACGGAGGCATGGGCAGCAATGGACTAACTTCCGCCCGTCACGATGTATTTAACAAAGTCCTAAAAACGAAGTATCCCGAAAGTTTCGATCCGGCTGTTCCAGACAGTTTGGTCTACACAGGCAAATACAACCTCACCGACCCGGCACCGGGTGCGCCGGTAAACATGGGTAAATTGGTCCTTTCGCCTACCCGAACCTACGCCCCTATTATGGTGGATGTACTGAATTACATGCGTCCAAATATCCACGGCTTGGTGCATTGCTCCGGAGGTGCACAGACCAAGGTGCTTCACTTTGTGGACAATGTCCATGTGATCAAATACAACCTATTTGAGACTCCTCCTTTGTTCAGAATCATTCAGGAGGAAAGCGGCACAGACTGGAAAGAAATGTACAAGGTCTTCAACATGGGCCATCGCATGGAAGTGTACTTGGACGAGCGCTATGCCGAAGAAATTATCGATATCGCCGAATCCTACGGTGTCGAGGCCCAAATTATCGGTCGAGTAGAACCTCTGGAAGGATCTAAAAAAGTAACCATTCAGAGTCCGTACGGAACGTTTGAGTATTGATCCGTTTGGAGGGTTAATAGTTACTAGGTTATTGGTTCTGAGTTCAAGGTTCTAGTGGCAACTCGTGAGTGAGGACACTCTCGGGGGCTTTAGTATTGAACCGTTCGGTGTTCAATGTTCGAAGTTTGAGTTATTAACCGTGAGTGAGAACACCCACGGAGGCGTCAAAGTCAAAAATCATTTTTTAAGTTTAAAGATGTTTGATTTCCTTAAACTGATCTGAAGTTCAAGCAAATGTCGTCATTCGTATTTCATCAATCGTAATTCCAAAATCCTTTGTCTCGCCTTCTAAAATTCCTTGCCTACTTCCTCGGAGTGATCGCTTTGATCGCGGTATTGACTATTACCACGGTGGATCGAAGCCCGATTGCCGAGCAAGATTTTTACAGGGAAACATTCGACAGACTTTCCACCACCCCTTGGGAGGGTTCGGAGGGAGAGACTTGGATGGCGGGTTGGGCGAAAGCGAATGTCACCCCTTCCAAACCCGTCGACCTGGTGGGCTATGCCCCGAGAGGTGCGTATGAGTTTGTCCAAGACTCCAGCTATGTCAAAGCCATCACCCTCAGTAATGGAAAAACCCGAATAGCCTGGCTCAACTTTGAATTGCTGATTGTCCATCCGGCCTTGGCCCAAGCGGTAGAAAATGCGGTAAAAGAAGCAGGAATCCCGACTGACCAAGTCATTTTTACTGCCACGCATACCCACTCGGGAATGGGTGGCTACATGCCCGGCCCTTTGGGAGAGTTGGCTTTTGGAGGATATGATCAAAAAGTAGTCGACCTCTTGGCTACAAAAAGTGTCCAAGCCCTCCAAACAGCCCTTGCTTCTGAGGATTCTGTGTCAATGAGCTATCGCAAAACCAAGGCAGAAAACTTTGTGGCCAACCGATTTGTCAAAGACGGCCCATTTGATCCCTTTGTCCGGCAGGTCATTTTCACCAAAAAGGATGGGAAAAAGGCGGTATTCTTCACCTACGCTGCACATGCCACTTGCTTAAGTTCGAAGTTTATGGGACTGTCAGGGGACTACCCCAAGGCACTTACTCAAAAAATGGAAGCTCGGGAATACGATCTCGCCCTTTATGCGGCGGGCACAGTGGGGAGTCATCGCCCCCTCTCGAAAGGAAACACCCCCGAAAAAGTAAATGAATATGCAGCCGCTTTAGATTCGGTCATCTGGCTACGGATGACCAATTTTGCCTCAAATAAAATCCCGAGAGTCCTCCATTCCCGATTGGATCTTTCCCTTCGCGAACCGCATTTACGCATTTCAGATAACCTAAGAATCCGACCTTGGCTGTTCAACTACTTACTAGGCGAGACCAATGCCCATCTGGACATTACCCAAGTGGGTAGGATTTTATTTGTAGCCTCCAGCGGGGAGCTATCAGGAGTATTTTACGAAGAATGGGAAAAACTCGCCGATCAACACGGACTCAAATTAATCGTCACGGTATTCAACGGAGGGTATATCGGCTACATCACCCCGGATTCACTCTACGATGAGCATTTCCATGAAGTCCGAGAAATGAACTGGTACGGACCCGGAAATGGGCAGTACTTTGACCAACTCATACGCCAAATCATCACCAAAGCAGGAAAATAATCCCATGCTAAAAAGTATACTCACCTTCCAATGCCCACGCTGCCGCAAAGGAAATCTTTTCCAACCCGGAAGCCTTCTTCGTCCGGGAAGTCTCTTTAAAATGAATGGACATTGTCCCCATTGTGCTCAGTCTTTTGAGCCCGAGCCGGGCTTTTACTTTGGGGCCATGTTTGTCAGCTATGCGATCAATACAGCACTTTTTATTGCCGCTTGGGTGGCCTTGACGGTGATTTATCCAGATTATTCCTTGACCATGCTGTTGGGTTTGCTTTCAGCGGTGGTGGTCTTGGGATTACCGCTGACCTACCGGCTGAGTCGCTCGATTTGGTTGGCGATTTTTGTCCGATTTGATCCCAAGTCTTGATATAGCAAGCTAAATCAGAGAATCAGCAATAACCATGGAATCGAAAAAGCCCACTCCATGCGTTGACGTTTTTGAGGAGAAGTGAGTCCTCTCTGGAAAAAAGTCAGGTAATGTAGCAAGGCCATCAGCAGCACTAGGCAAGAAAATGGCCGATAAAAAGAGGGAAGCAGAATAAAGCCCGCCAAGGCAAGAAAGATCAAGGCAAAGGCTAGCTGACGGATCAATTGAATAATCTTTTGGGTGGGTAAGGTGCTTGCTACCGAAAAAAAGCCCGATTTCCGGTCCTCTTCCCGGTCCAAAAAGGATAGCATCAGCAAATTCAAAAAGGCCAACAAGATATATCCGGGAACATACAGCAAGGCAGGCCAGGTAATATCCACGGCCTCCGCGCGCAACAGCGGCAGCCAAACAATCCCAATCACATAGAATACGGCGATCGAAAACTCTTTCATCCAGCCGGGACCGATTTTTCGGATCATCACCCTACTCCCCACAATCAGCAAGGCCAAGATAAGCGTGAGCTGAAGTTCTTTTCCCCATCCAAACCAAAAGAACGCGCCAACTCCTCCCACCAAAACAGCGATTCCAAACAATACCCAAAGCACTTTTTGATACCTCAGGTGAAAGTCACGACGGGGAGATAATCCCGTTTTGGTCTTTCGCACATCGATGAGATGGTCAAGGGTATAGATAGTCCATACCGCCAAACCAAGCAGGGCAAAGGCAGGCCAAGAGAGCGATGCATGGAAAAGGTCCATAAAGAAATACATCCCTGCCATCGCCCCGACGACCACATCGATCGAAAGCCAGGAAATAGACCGAATGAGCTTATGCAAAAAAGACATGGCCGAATTTACACGGGATTTTTAAAATGAGAGGAATTGCCACAGATGCACAAATGAAAAGATCTTCTGATTTTACGCTATTCTATTAGTAGCCGATGGTTACCTGATTTTGGGATAGAATACCGATGACGGAAGACCGAAGAAATCAAACGCAAGCCATTAAATGTATTACACCAGCTTTTGAAAAAAGAGAAGGACAAAATTTCATCGATAATTTTAAAGATGGAGATTGCCACAGATGCACAGATCAATCTTTTCTATCTGTGCATCTGTGGCTACTTACAAAATCTCTTTTTTTCTTAGTGGGCTATGTGGTGAATATCCAAACCTTCGAGGTTTTTTAAAACCTCAAAGGTTATCGGATATTTAGCCAGTTGAGATATTCTCAGTGACCTCCTATGTTAGCATCGGATTAAAAAATCACCTTTCAAGCGATTAATTTTATTGAAAAGTGGTGAGGGATGAGAGCCAATATGTGACTAAATAATCTCAAGATATATTCTCGCGGAGAACCCGCCTCATCCCTTTCTTTCTCTTTGAGT
>CALRRX020000377.1:0-4118 GCA_943370675.1 Reyranella massiliensis 521
TTTTGGCACAATCATTTTGCTACCGAGACCCAAGTGGTCTCAGATGCACGCCTGATCTACAAGCATCATAGCCTCCTGAGAAAATATGCGTTGGGCAACTTCAAGGAATTGGTTAAAGAAGTGACCATAGATCCTGCCATGCTGAGGTATTTGAATGGAAATCTGAATACCAAAAACGCTCCGGATGAGAATTATGCGAGAGAGTTACAGGAACTGTTTACGCTGGGCAAAGGACCAAAAGTAGGGTTCACGGAAGAGGATGTAAAATCGGCAGCTCGCATCTTGACAGGATATGTAGTCAATACAGCGAGCATTTCTTCCACATTTGACCCCAATAGACACGACACGGGAAACAAGCAGTTTTCTTCGTTTTACAATAACAAGGTGATTTTAGGAAAGACGGGTGCTGCAGGTGCCGGTGAAACGGACGAACTGATTGAGATGATATTTAAACAAACAGAAACGGCCAATCATCTTTGCAGGAAATTGTATCGGTTTTTTGTGTACTATGAAATCGATGCTGCGACAGAAGCTAGTGTGATTGAACCTTTGGCCGCTCTGTTTAGAAATTCAGGCTATGAAATCAAACCCGTTTTAAAAGCGCTTTTGACAAACGAACATTTTTATGACCCCGTAAATCGGGCAGGCTTAATAAAAAGCCCTGTGGATTATTGCGCAGGCCTTTGCAGAGAATTTGGTATCAGTTTTCCGAATGCCAGTGACTCTATCAATCAATACCTTATGCAGGAATACATCCGGGTGCAGGCTTCCAATATGCAGCAAAATTTGGGCGATCCACCGAGTGTTTCTGGATGGCCGGCCTACTATCAAGAACCTCAATTTCATGAGCTATGGATCAATTCGGATACGCTACCCAGGAGAAATCAACTGGCTGATGTATTGATGACTTCAGGCTACACACGAAACGGGAAGAAACTGAGTATCGATGTATTGGCTTTTGTCAGCAAATTAAAAAACCCGGGTAATCCAAATCTGCTGATTCAGGAATCCATAGAGTTACTTTTTGCGATGGAATTATACCCTGAAGTACTTTCATTCTTGAAAAGCATCTTATTGTCCGGGCAATCTTCCGACAGTTATTGGACAGATGCTTGGACAAGCTATCAATCCAATCCAAATCAGCAGATGGCAAGAAATTTAGTATTAAACCGACTTACCTCCTTATTCATATACTTGATCAATCTACCTGAATTTCAGTTATCATGAAATTGCCATCCAGCTTACCGATCAACAAAAACAAGGGCTGTTCGGAGTTAAACATCCTTCGGTCAACAACAGCTGTATTGGCAAAAATCAATAACCACTAACTCCATGAAAAGAAGGGATTTTCTTCGAAATCTAGCTCCTGCCGGGATTGTTTTCCCCTCTTTGCTGAATGGGTTCACCGTTAAAGCATTTGCTGAATCTCCTTTGGTAGCTTCGCTTACCCAAGCCCCTACGGAGACGGATCATGTCTTGGTAATTATTCAGCTCAACGGAGGAAACGATGGATTGAATACGGTAATTCCTTTTGATCAGTACGATAGACTTGCCAATGCCAGGTCAAATATTTTGCTTCCAAGGAATAAAATCTTGAAGCTTGATGGAACGACATTTACCGGCCTTCATCCCACGATGACTGGTTTGCAAACCTTGTTTAATGAGGAAAAACTTCAAATCATTCAATCTGTCGGGTATCCACAGCCCAATTTCTCACATTTCAGAGCGACAGATATTTGGATGAGTGCCTCTGATTCCAACCAGTTTGTCAATTCAGGATGGGCAGGAAGGTATTTAGCGGAAGAATATGAGGGATTTCCAATGGGCTATCCCAATACCGTGATGCCAGATCCATTGGCCATTCAAATCGGATCCTTCGTTTCTCCAGCTATGCAAGGGCCTTCCGTAAATATGGGCATGGCAATTACAGATCCTATCAACTTCTATAACCTGATCAATGGCATACAGGGACCAGCACCAGCCACCCGTGGCGGAAAAGAATTGACCTACATAAGGCAAGTAACCCAACAAACACAACAATACGGCAACGTAATCAAAAAAGCTGCTGCCAAAGTAACCAAGCAGCATTCGGGATATCCCAGCGGAAACAGTCTGGCAGAACAATTAAAAATTGTGGCTCGACTCATCGCAGGAGGCTTGAAAACCAGAATTTATATGGTTAGCCTCGGTGGCTTTGATACCCATGCCCAACAAGTAGTAGCCTCTGCAAAAGACACCGGTGCTCATGCTAGGCTACTTCAGCGCGTGTCGGAAGGAATAAAAGCATTCATGGATGACCTTACGTTTTTGAATGCACATAAACGGGTCATAGGGATGACTTTCTCAGAATTTGGAAGACGAATCAAATCCAATGGAAGTGGCGGAACAGACCATGGTGCAGCTGCTCCATTGTTTGTATTTGGCCACTATGCTCAAAATAATATTTTGGGAAAAAGCCCGGAAATCCCTTTAGTCGCTTCAGGTTCAGATAATATTCCGATGCAATATGATTTCAGGTCCGTATATGCTTCGCTGTTGAAGCAGTGGTTCTGCGTACCTGATTCCACTTTGAATGCGGTGATGTTAAAAAACTTCCAACAGATTCAGGTAATCAAGGGAAGTGCTCCATGTCTCTCCAGCAGTCCCGATATGATTCAAAATTTGGAAAAGAAGCTTATCCTTACCAATTACCCCAATACTTTTCAGGATGCCACTGTCTTATCTTATGAAAGCACGGGTGGACATACCCTACTTCAGGTATTTGATACGGAAGGAAGGTTAATCAGCACTTTGGTGGACAAAGAAGTTACCCCAGGAAACCATAAGGTTACTTTTGAAAACGAAGGTTATGCTCCGGGAATTTATTATGCACGATTACAAAATCTCTCCTTGCAAATAACTAGGACGATGTTACTTGTCAGATAAAATAGAGGACGGTCGATTTATCGCTTAAAATAGCTACTGATACAAGTAAGGGTCAAATCAATTTTTTAACCAGAGACAAAGCTATTGTTCACAAAATCACTCCTATTGATTTTAAAAGAATATAAAAAAAACACCTAGAAATATCTAGGTGTTTTAGAACAGAGCCCCTTGCCGGGATCGAACCAGCGACCTACTGATTACAAGACAAAAACAGCATTTTTTTATAGAATTTTATTTTTTCCGTTTCAAGTTTTAAAGCATTGATTTTCAATAGTTAGGATTAATTAAATTTTACATTCAGTTTTAAATATTTGTTCTAATTTGTGTGAGCAATGTGTGAGCAGACTAAAAAAAGTCTTACTTTTATGAGAGTTGTGTGAGCATTGTGTGAGCAAAATTCACAGCTAAAAGCCCCCCATTCCATCGACTAAAATAGGAATAGGGAAACGGGCAAATGATTAAAGAAACAGACCATGAAAAAACCAAAAACGAGTGTTTACCATGACACCCGGCGACCTATGCCGGAAAACCCCGGAGCCTACCCCGTATTTATTCAAATTTACTTTGACCGGAAACGAGCCCTAGCAAATACCGGAATAGTTTTGACTCCAGAGGATTTTGAGACTGTAACCAAAGGAACGCCCCGGACTATTGAGCTAAAAGGAATCAAAGCCAGCCTTGACAGCCTGATTTTTAAGGCAACCGCAATAATTGAGGAACTTAAAGACCGGTTTACACTGGAGAGAGCCAAAAAGCTATTTTTAGAAACTAGCTACAACATTGATAAAAACAGTGTTTACACAGGCTTTGAATCCTACATTAAGGAACTGGAGGCAAACGGGCAAATAAAGACCTCCGACAGCTACAAAAACGCAAAAAAGAGCCTCCAAGCCTTTGAGCCTGATTTATCCTTTTCCCGTGTTACTCCGGAATTTTTGGATAGTTACGAGTATTGGTTAACCGTGGTCAAACAAAAATCCATCACCACTTTAGGAATTTACCTCCGAAACCTCCGGACCATTGTAAACCGTGCCTTAGAGGCTGAATTGATTTCCCAAAAATCCTATCCGTTTGGAAAAGGCAAATACATTATTCCTACTGGCCGAAACGTCAAAAAGGCTTTGACCATTGACCACATCCGAGCGATTAAGGATTTTTTCACCGTGCCGGGATCACCCAGCGACCGGGCAAAG
>CALRRX020000378.1:0-4113 GCA_943370675.1 Reyranella massiliensis 521
AAAGGGCAAATGAAAGTGAGAAGAAGATTTTTTTGAAATTCATGTTGTTAAAGGGGTTGGATTATTAAGTGACTTGATGTAATTCAATCTGCTAACTCGTAAACACAAAACAAAGTTGCGCTAAAACAAAATAAGCCTTCCAATTAAACTGGAAGGCTTATATAATCTTATACTTAGATCTTAACCCAAGCTTGTTTCTTATTGCTTTCTACGATTCGTTCACCGATAATCAATTCTCTAAGCCCATCTGCAAAAGTTGGGAAGCTTGGATTTTCTGGCTGTTTTCCAGTAGCAATCGCTGCATACACTTCCTTAAACATCTGTTTGGATGTATCTGGGAAGCCTTCATTGTGCCCACCAGGGAAGCTGATCAAGGAAGAAGCCTCTTTATGGAACAAGGATGGGTCTTTCATCAAGTGCTCGTTGGCCTTTTCACGCTTACCGATCCATAACTCATTTGGTCTTTCTGAATTGAATTCAAAATTGGACTTAGAACCTGCGATTTCAATGTTCAATCGGTTTTTGCGTCCTGCATTTACTTGAGATACAGTGATTGAACCTTTGGAACCGTTGTCAAAACGAAGCATCACTGTCGCGTGATCTTCGGTATTGATCGGCACTTCTTGGTAATCGTCCATGCTGAGCATTTTACCGGAGTAGGTTTCAATGGCCTTCAGTGGCTTCAATCGAGTTTTATGAACTGTGGAGAAATCAGCCATCACTTCGGTGATTTTCAATCCAGTGACGTATTCAGTGATATCCAACAAATGTGATCCGATATCGGCAATAGCGCGTGAATCACCTGATTTGTCTGGCTCCAATCTCCAGTTGTAGTCAGTTTGTAGGAAAAGCCAATCTTGCAAGTAAGAACCCATGATGGAATACACTTCACCAAGTTCGCCTTTCTCACGCATTACTTTCATCTGACGCACCATTGGGTAGTATCGTAGATTAAAATGCACTGCATTTACCAATCCGGTAGTGGTTGCAATTTTGACTAGTTCCTCTGCTTCATGGATTTTCACTGCCAAAGGTTTTTCGCAAATCACATGCTTTTCAGCTTCCATGACCGCCTTAGCTTGAGCATAGTGAAGGAAGTTTGGCGTACAGATATGAACCACGTCAATATCTGCCTGCTTTAGCATGTCATCAAAGATGTAGGCTCTTGGGATTCCAAGCAATTTGGCTTTTTCGTTGGCCAACTCTTGATTGACTTCAACCAAAGCAACTACTTCGACATTTGGGATTCTTCTAAGGGCTTCAAGGTGTGCCGGACCAATAAATCCGGTTCCTACAATCGCCGCTTTGATAGTTTGAGACATAGGTTTAGGGTTTTGTTAAAAAACAGATGGATCGAAGTTAGAAATTTTATCAGCTTAGAAAAATCAATTTTAGACCAAAACAGGCCAAATCCTTTATCATTTTCTCATAGAAATAGTCAAAAATCAGGAAAAGCCACTCGATCATGTAAGCCATTTGCAATTCATAACCTTCTTAAAACCAAGTATTCAAAAGCTGGTTTTTTCCAAAAATTTTATCCCTATCTTGAAATCCATAACAACTCAAAACCCATGGCAAACTTTAACCTAAAAATCAACGGAAAATCCCACACGGTGGACGTCGAGGATGATACCCCACTTCTGTGGGTACTTCGGGATCACCTAGGTCTTGTAGGAACCAAATTTTCTTGTGGCATTGCGCAATGCGGTGCTTGTACAGTTCATTTAAATGGAAATGCCACTTTTTCTTGCGTTACCCCAGTATCTAGTGTTGGTAATGCGGAGGTAGTGACCATTGAAGGGCTTTCAGAGGATGGTAACCATCCGGTACAAAAAGCTTGGGAAGAAGTGGATGTCGCCCAGTGTGGATATTGCCAAGCAGGTCAGATTATGACAGCTGCTGCTTTTTTGGAGCAAAATCCAAATCCAACTATGGAGGATATTGACAATGCAATGAACAGAAATATCTGTCGCTGTGGTACTTACCATAAGATTCGTGAAGCTGTAGCCTTAGCCGCCAAAACCAAATAAGCCATGAAAACAGTCACTAAAGCAAGCAGAAGAGACTTTCTCAAAATAGCAGGAACGACAGCCGGAGGTTTATTTATCGGATTCAACTGGTTTAGCTGTGATTCTCCAAAAGTGGAAGTATTAAGCACAGAAGAAATACTTGCCCAAGCCAAATCATTCAATAGCTACCTGTCTATTTCTCCTACAGGCGATGTGGTGATCTACTCACCAAACCCTGAATTGGGACAGAATATCAAGACTTCCTTCCCAATGGTAGTTGCAGAAGAATTGGAAGCGGATTGGGAAAAAGTCAGAGTGGTCCAAGCCAATCTTGATCCTGAAAAATACGACCGTCAGTTGACGGGCGGTTCAGGAGCCATGCCTCATAGCTGGGAAAGGTTGAGAAAAGCAGGGGCTACCGCGAAGTTTGTCCTAGTTGCAGCAGCTGCGAAAACTTGGAATGTTCCTGCGGAAGAAATCACCGTAGAAAAGGGCATTATCTCTCACAAAGGATCGGGTAAAAGTGGCCATTTTGGTGAGTTCGTAACTGAAGCAGCGACCATGACAGCTCCTGAGGAAGTGACCCTGAAGGATAAGAAAGATTTTAAAATAATTGGTACACCTGTCAAAAACGTGGATGCCAATGATATGTATACCGGAAAGCCTCTTTACGGCTTGGATTTTCAGAGAGAAGGAATGAAGCATGCCATGATTCAGCGTGCTCCATTTGGTATGAAAATCAAATCAGTTGATGATTCTGCAGCACGAGCTGTTTCAGGTGTAACCGATGTGGTGACATTTGGAACCAGCGTGGCTGTCGTCGGAAATACCACATATCCACTCTTGAAAGCCAAAAAACTATTAAAGGTAGAATATGAGGCAGATGGAGCGGTAGAAAGTACGGCAGATCACGATCGTCTTTTCGCTGACTTAATCGCAAAAGGAAAAGCTGAGGTAAAAAGAAAGGACGGAAATGTAGATGCAGCTTTCAAAGCTGCCGCAAAGTTGGTTACCGCTGAATATCAATGTCCATTTTTAGCTCATTCACCCATGGAGCCAGAAAATTTCTTCGCTCATGTGCAAGGAGACAAGGTGGAGCTAGTCGGTCCAACCCAAACTCCAGATCGTGCAAGACAAGAAACTGCTACGCTTTTGGGTATTCCTCCAGAAAATGTGACGGTGGAAATCACCCGATTAGGAGGTGGTTTTGGTCGTAGACTACGTGCGGATTATGTTATTGAGGCTGTGGAAGTTTCCCGTGCGATCAATGCTCCAGTAAAAGTGACATGGAGCCGTGAAGATGAACTTACTGGTGGAGCTTATCGGCCTGCTGTTCGTTACCGATTTGAAGCAGCTTTAGATGCCAATGGCGCTATGTTCGGCTATAAACTTCGAGGAGTAGGTATGAATGCAGGCAATACCACTCGAGAAAACAACTTCCCTTCCGGTGCAGTGGATAATTTGCTAATTGAAAGCATTGAGCATAAGTCTACGATCACCACCAATGCTTGGAGAGCCCCGATAACCAATTTCCTTGCTTATGCTGAGCAAAGCTTCTTGGATGAAGTGGCCTTAGTAGCTGGAAAGGATCCTGTGGATCTCAGACTTGAATTGCTCAATCGGGCCAAATCCAATCCAGTAGGTGAGTTGGGCTACGATGTGGACCGAATGATAGGTGTAGTGAAAACTGCTGCCGAAAAATCCAACTGGGGTAAAAACCCAAATGTAAAGCAAGGCTTCAGTGTGTATTTCTCACACCGTTCTTACGTAGCCCAAGTGGCAGACATCGAGGTTCAAAGCGGTTCTCCGATCTTGAAAAAGATCACTGCAGTAACCGATTGCGGCATGGTGGTCAACCCAATAGGTGCCAATCATCAAGTGCGAGGTGGAATCGTGGATGGAATGGGGCATGCGATGTACACCAACTTGACCTTTGAAAACGGGGTACCAAAGCAGCGAAACTACGATACGTACCGACTTATCCGAATGAAGGAGGTTCCTGAGATTGATACCCATTTCGTGGATTCGGGATTTGATCCAACTGGCTTGGGTGAACCTGCATTGCCACCGACAGGAGGAGCAATTGCCAATGCTATATTTGCCG
>CALRRX020000379.1:0-4111 GCA_943370675.1 Reyranella massiliensis 521
AACCAAAGATCAACTTCACCGCCGCAAAAGCCAACACAAACGCCAACAGATACTTCAAAGCCTTCGGACTAAATTTCTTCGCTCCCAGATACGCCCCAAAAGCTCCTCCGGCGATCGTCAGCGGCAATAAAATCCAGAGTTGGGTCGAAAACTCAATATGGAAAACCGAAGCTCCTAAAAAGCCCGCCACCGAATTGAGAAAGATGAACAGCGCACTCAGGGCGGCCGTTTCCTTCACACCTGCCCATCCCAGCATCAGAATAATCGGTGAGAGAATAATTCCCCCACCTATCCCGATCATGCCGGAAAGCAAGCCGATCGCAAAACCCAACACAGGTGCCATCCACCATTTTTGCTCTACCCGTGAAGTCTCCGAAATCGGAAAAACTCCTGCAAATCTTAAGACAGGAAAAAGCAAAAGGACGCCCAAGACTTGCTTGTAAATGCCAGTATCCAACAAAATCCGTCCACCCAAATAGGCCGCAGGAATAGAAAAAACAATCAGCGACAAAAACAACTTGGTGGGAAAGACTCCCGATTTCCGATAATTCAAAAAGGAAATCATGGACACAAACATATTCAGAATCAAGGCAGAAGGACGGATTTCCTCAGGTGCAAAACCCATCAGCGCCAAAATCATCAGGTAACTGCTAGCGCCTCCATGCCCAACCGAGGCATACATAAATGCCGCAAAAGGCATCAAAAAGTAGAGAAACACATCCCAAAGCTCCATCTCCTTACCAAGGATAAAATGCTACCATCGAACCCTCCTCTACATGCTCCAATTCCTGAGGAATCTCTACCAAGCCGTCTGCTACGCCAAAGGAAAGCAAGTTAAACGACTCCTGGGCTGGAAGAATGACCACGCGACCATTCTCCAGTTTGGCCTTAAGGAAAAAAGTCAAGGGTGCTTTTTTATTGAAATCTGAAGCAATCGGAAAGTAAGTTGGAGTCTGCCAAGCCGATGAATTGCCCATCAATCGAAGTAGGCAAGGCTTCACATATTGGATAAAGCAAGTCAGTACCGAAGCTGGATTTCCGGGCAGGGCAAACACTAGCTTCTGTCCCTTGAATCCTGAAAAAATGGGTTTCCCCGGCTTCTGCTTCACCTTGTAAAATAGCTGCTCGACTCCATTTTCGGCCAAACTACCCTTTACAAAATCATAATCACCCACCGAAATCCCTCCGGTCAACAGCACCACATCTGAGGCGCTCAAGGCCTCTCCAATCACTCGGGTAACTTCTGATTTTTCATCTTTTACTTTTAACACTTCTACTTCTGTGATACCCATTTGAGTCAGGTAAGCGATCAAAGCGGGCCCGTTGGCATTATAGATCTGTCCGGACTGCAAGGGTTGACCGATTTCGATGATTTCGTCACCCGTGAGGATGATCGAAATGTTTGGGGCTGAAAAAACCTCCACTTCTTGAATTCCCAAGGAAGCTAATAGCCCGATCGTCCCTGGAGTGATCTGGGTACCTGAGTTTAAAATCAATTCTCCTTCGAGGCACTGAGAACCGGCCTTTCGGACATTTAATCCTTTGGTCAGTTTTGCTAATTCAAAAAACACAGTATCGCCCACCACCGTCACCCATTCCTGCTGCACGACGGTATCCGCACCTTGGGGAACAGGTGCCCCCGTGAAAATCCGTACTGCAGTACCTTTTTCCAACGTAAAATCCGGACTCGAACCCGCCTGAACCACTTGGGCGAGCTTGCGACTTTCTCCCTCATCTTCCCAAGCAAACGCATAGCCATCCATGCCCGAATTATCGAAAGTAGGCACATTCATGGGTGCAAAGACCGGACTTGAGGTGAATTTCCCCACGGCTTGGGAAAGAGTAAGGATTTGGCTTTTGGGGGAAATTGCCAAACTTTTGAGGAGCTCTTTGGCTTTCCTTACGTCTACAAACTCGTTCATCATCCTCCGATCTTGATCATGCTGCGATTTTCGATTGCATCCGGATTAGCCTTGAGGTAATCCGGAGAAAACTGTCCTCCCAAAGCTGCATGCTTTCTGGAAACCGACAAGCGAATCAGCGACTCCACTTCCTCGCCCCTTCGCAAAGCACCAAGCAGGTCCAATTCCTCTTTACCAAACAGGCAATTTTTAATCTTGCCGTCGGCTGTAAGTCTGAGGCGGTTGCAGTCTCCACAGAAGTGCTCGCTCATCGTGGTGATAAAAGCAAAGGTGCCTTGAAATCCCGGCACTTGGTATTTTTTGGCGGTATCGTGCTTTTTGTCCTCCAATTTGACGACTTCAAATTTGGTCTTGACCAAGTCTAGCATTTGAGCGGCGGTCACCACTTTCTTACTTTCCCAATGGTTGCCTGCAAAGGGCATAAACTCAATGAAACGGACGTGAAGCGGGAGCTTTTCCGTCTGCTGCACAAAGCCGCAAATTTCATCCTCAATCAGTCCGTGCAGCGCCACAGCATTGACTTTGACCCGAAAGCCTTCCTGAAGAAGAAGGAGGATGTTTTCCCACACCTGATCCAACTGATCCCGACGAGTGAGTTTGAGGAATTTCTCTTTATTGAGGGTATCGAGGCTGACATTGACCGAGCGAACGCCTGATTTTTTCAACACCTCGATATGCTTGTGAATCAGCACGCCATTGGTGGTGAGGGTGAGTTCGACGGGGAAGGCAGAAATCCTATCCAAAATCTCCGGAAACTCCTTTCTGACCAGTGGTTCGCCTCCAGTCAATCGGATTTTTTTTACTCCCAAACCAATAAACGTCTCTGCCAAACTCAGGATTTCCTCCTTGCTCATCAGCTTGGATTGCGGCATCCATTCCATTTCCTCCACAGGCATGCAGTAGGCACAGCGGAAGTTGCAGTTGTCCGTGAGGGAAATCCGCAGGTAATCGTGAATACGGCCAAAACTATCTTGAAGCATGGTACTAGTTTAGGGAATTGTCCCGTGAAAAACGCATGGATTTTTGTCAGTGCCCGAAATTAAGGATGAAACTCATTTGGTCTTTGTCCAAGCCCTCATTCTCTAATTTTGTAATCTCTAATTGCCTAGCTTCCCTTCCTAAACTGAGTCGGACTCATGCTCAGCTGTTTTTTGAAGAAATTATTGAAGTGGGTGACTTCTGTAAAACCCAAAGCAAAGGCAATTTCGGAGACATTCCACCTACTCTGTCGAAGTAGAATTTTGGCTTCTTGGATAAGTCGCTCAGCAATAAGTTGAGTGGTCGTTTTTCCAGTCATCTCCTTTACTGCGCGATTGAGGTGATTGACGTGGACATTAAGCTGCTCCGCAAAATCGGAGGCTGTACGCAATTGAATCAGAGTATGCGTCTCGTCGATGGGAAACTGTCTTTCCAGGAGTTCGAGAAAAATCGACGCAATACGTAGCGCAGCATTTCCATGCTGTGCCGTCTGCACCTCGGCCGGCTGCAGCTTCATCCCAAAATGGACGAGTTCCAAAATCAGATTTCGGATCAAATCATACTTGTATTTGTAATCTGAGGTAAACTCTACCTGTATTCGATCAAAAATCTTTTGTACCGACTCCACTTCATGATCTGTTAACTCAAACACATGGGTGCCTTGAGGCTGGAAGATCTCATACTTTTGGATATCGGGAAAATCCACAAAAAATTGCGGATTGAAGATGCAATACACCCCCTTGAGGCTGATATGATCACTATCCCACTTGTAGGGCACCATCGGATTGGAAAAGGAGAGCGCCTGTTTTTTCACGCCATAGACACGGTCGGCATAGTGCACCTGACTTTGTCCTTGCACGAGCATGACCTTGTAAAAATCCCTCCTTCGATAGGGAATCGTCTTTACTTTTCCCTCCCAATAAGGTTCAAGGCGTAGAATATTGAAGTGCCCGAAATCCTTTTTCAGGTCTTCGGGCAGCCAATTGAACTTCCGCTGGTAAAACTCTTCCAAGGATTCCGGCTTTTCCATAGCGGTCTTGATTAGTCTCTTTTGTAGTTATTGGAAAAATTGTAGAGTAAACTCAGGTTCCAGACGAAGTTATCACTGGGTACGTCTGACTTGATTTTTTGGTTGAAAAGGGTTTGGAAAGCAATCGGAAAATCATCCTTGGTAACCGTGAAACTGGAAGTCACATAGGTTCCAGTGTTTT
>CALRRX020000380.1:0-4090 GCA_943370675.1 Reyranella massiliensis 521
AGCCAAATGAAGAATGGAGCGCCTATCAAAGCACTCACCACCCCAATAGGCATTTCGGCGGGCATAACGATCATCCTAGCGATGAGATCTGCCACATTCATCAAAATACTGCCGAGCAAAAATGCTCCTGGGAGAACCATGCGATGATCTGCTCCAAAACAGATCCTGATCAAGTGTGGTACAATCAGTCCTATGAATCCAATCATGCCCACCAGGGAAACACCTACGCCTACAATCAGCGCCGTTATGATCAGGAGTTTGAGCTTGATTTGTTTCACATTGACTCCCATATGGAAAGCCTCATGCTCGCCCAAAGCCAGAGCATTGAGTGTTTTGTGATCTTTGAAAAGAAGCATACTGGGGAAAAGGATCAACAGGACAGCGGCTGGGATTTTGCTCCAAGAAGCTCCTCCCAGGTCACCCAGACTCCAAAAGGTAAAACTCCTCAGGGCTGCATCATCAGCATAGAAGAGGGTCAAGCCAATCAGCGCACCAGCCAATGCATTGATTGCCACACCTGCCAAAATCAAGGTCGCCGTCTCTGTTTTGCCCTGAGACCTACTCAATCGATAGACCGCCAATACATGAAGTAATCCTCCTATGAAAGCAAAAAGGGGCAGGCCCACCGCACTAAGTGTCTTCCAAAAACCAGCGGCTCCCGATAGGACTACCAAATACAACACGGCAAAAAGAGCGCTTCCACTGCTCACTCCTATAAGACCAGGCTCTACGAGAGGATTTCTAAACATCCCCTGAAGAGCGGCGCCAGCCACTCCGAGGCCCCCTCCGATCACAGTAGCCAAAATAATCCGCGGTAGTCTAATTTGATATAATACGTTTACCTGCTGATGATCAACCGCTATTCCAGAAAAGCCCAATCCATTAAGAATAACCTCACCTACCTGAGCCAGAGGAATAGGAAAGGCACCCAAGCTCAGGGAAACAATAGCCAAAACTGAGAGAATTGCCAGTAAAGAGGCAAGAATCAGGTTTTGAACACTGGATTTGGGATAGCTGTGGGAGGCCAACATGTGAATCAGGGTCTTGCTGCTTTTGCTAGTTCTAAGGCAACCTTACCAACTCTCGGACCGAACCCGGACAGGTAGTGACCGTCGAAACTGAGAATATGTCCATTCTTAAATGCCTTAGTAGAGGCAAGTCCATTTACTTGACCAAGACCTGCCTTTCCTCCAAGGCTTTCAATGCCCGAATCAAAAAACACAAGAAAATCCGGATCCATGGAAACTAAGGATTCTGGAGTAACTGGCACAAAATCCTTGAACCCCTGTGCAGAAGGCTGAATTCCTGCCAACTCAAAAATGGAGGCCGCAAAAGTCTCTTCCCCGGCCATAAACACAGTTTGAGGACCTCTCGCCATGATAAATGCAGCTATGGGACGAGAATTATTCAACACCAAATAGGATTGTAAACTATCCAAATCAGCTTGCAATTGATCAAGGATTTTATTTCCCTCTACTTGGGCATCAAAAAGCGCTGCCAAATCCGAAATCAATTTTTTTGTTTCCTCTACTCGGATTGGTTTTTTGAAAAACTGAACATCAATCTGAGCTGACTTCAGCTGAGTGACTACATCCTCCGACAGGTAACCCTCCTCAGCCAAAATCAAATCAGGACCTAATGCCAAGATTCCTTCGGCTTTGATTTGATTACGATACCCAATAGAGGGTAGCTGCTGCATGGAAGCAGGGTAAGTGGAAGTGATATCAGTGGCGATAATTTGACCACCGTATCCTAAGGCATTCACAATTTCTGTGATGGTGCCACCAGCGGTGATGATTTTCCTCGCATCTACAGGAGAGGACTCTTGCTTCTGAGGCGCTTTACATGCCACGAGCAGAAGGATGAAGATGAAACTTATTGCTCTTATCATTATTTGGATTAATTATAAACTGATACAAAAGTATTCTTATTTAGATTAATTACAAATTAAAATAATTAATGACTCCAATTAACTTTCTGAAGAAGTGGGTGAAAGTTTAGGAGTGGATTAAAATTTCTCCATCAGGCAAGAATTAGAGCCGGATTTTAAAAAAGGGTGATACTGAGGATTAATTTTCCAAATATCCTTTGGGAATAGGCTTTTCTGACTAATTTTGCGCTCGAATTAAAAAAGTGGATCCTTTTTACATTTCACATAATCAAATGGCAAATATTGGAAAGATAACTCAGGTAATCGGCCCGGTGGTGGACGTATCCTTTGAAGGCGGAAAACTGCCTAACATCCTTGACGCGCTCGAACTGACCAAAGAAAACGGACAAAAAGTCGTTTTAGAAGTACAGCAGCACTTGGGTGAAGATCGGGTAAGAACCATCGCAATGGACTCTTCCGAAGGTATGGTAAGAGGCATGGAAGTAAGAGACTTGGGTCAGCCCATTTCTGTTCCTACCGGCGAGGGTATCAAAGGCCGTCTTTTCAATGTAGTAGGTGAAGCAATTGATGGTTTGCCTCAGGTGCCTGCGGGCAAGAGACTTCCTATTCACCGATCTGCCCCAAGATTTGAGGATCTATCGACTTCTACGGAAGTGCTTTTCACAGGTATCAAAGTAATCGACTTGATCGAGCCATATGCTAAAGGTGGTAAAATCGGTCTTTTCGGTGGTGCCGGTGTAGGTAAGACGGTATTGATTCAGGAATTGATCAACAACATTGCGAAAGCTTATTCGGGTCTATCTGTATTTGCCGGTGTAGGTGAAAGAACCCGTGAAGGAAATGACCTTTTGAGAGAAATGATCGAGTCAGGCATCGTTACTTATGGTGATGACTTTATCCATAGCTTGGAAACTGAAGGTGGATGGGATCTTTCTAAAGTAGATCTTAAAACACTGGAAGACTCTAAAGCGACCTTCGTGTTTGGTCAGATGAACGAGCCTCCTGGAGCCCGTGCTCGAGTAGCGTTGACTGGTCTTACACTGGCAGAATACTACCGTGACGGTGACGGTTCAGGACAAGGAAAAGACATCTTGTTCTTCATCGATAACATTTTCCGATTCACTCAGGCTGGTTCAGAAGTGTCCGCACTTTTGGGTCGTATGCCATCAGCAGTAGGTTATCAGCCTACCTTGGCTACCGAAATGGGTGCCATGCAGGAGCGAATTACTTCTACCAAAAACGGTTCCATCACTTCTGTACAGGCGGTTTATGTACCTGCGGATGACTTGACTGACCCGGCTCCTGCGACGACATTCGCTCACTTGGATGCTACCACCGTATTGTCCCGTAAGATTGCCGAATTGGGTATCTATCCTGCGGTGGATCCTTTGGATTCTACTTCCCGAATCCTTTCTCCAGACATCTTGGGTGACGATCACTACAACTGTGCACAGCGAGTGAAAGAAACCCTACAGCGATACAAAGAACTCCAGGACATCATCGCCATCCTCGGTATGGAAGAACTTTCTGAAGAAGATAAGCAGGTGGTACACAGAGCTCGTCGAGTACAGCGTTTCCTTTCTCAGCCATTCCACGTAGCCGAGCAGTTCACCGGCTTGAAAGGTGTGTTGGTTGACATCAAGGATACCATCAAAGGCTTCAACATGATCATGGACGGTGAATTAGATCACCTGCCTGAAGCAGCGTTCAACCTAGTAGGAAGCATCGAAGATGCTATCGCTAAGGGTGAGAAAATGCTTGCTGAAGTGAAGTAAGGGAATTAGTTACTGGTTATTAGTTAATAGTGGGTTTCGACCACCAAATAACTCAATAACTTTATACTCAATAACTAGAAAAACATGCAATTAGAAATCGTCACCCCGGACAAGAAGGTATTCCAAGGCGAAGTTAGCGAAGCGACTTTTCCGGGAGCTACAGGTGCATTTCAGGTGTTGAACAATCACGCTCCAATCGTATCGGCTTTGGCTAAGGGTGCAGTATCTTTTACAACGAAAGAAGGCAAGCAATCTATGATTGTAGATGGTGGAGTAGTAGAAGTTAAAAATAACGTGATCGTAGTCTTGGCCGAAAAAGTAGTAGGCTAAACCTATTCGGTGATAAATGAAAAAGTCCAACTCGCAAGGGTTGGACTTTTTTTTTTGACGGGGGATTAACTTTTCCAAAGTTTAGAACTTTGGA
>CALRRX020000381.1:0-4079 GCA_943370675.1 Reyranella massiliensis 521
AGCGGCGGTTTTTGCCAGTAATTTCACCAACCACATGATCCGGATAGCTGAGGAGATCATCCGCAGGCAGGGTTTGGACTTCGAAATGCTTAAGCCATTGATTATTGAAACTATTTCCAAAAGCCTTCAAATTGGCGCGAAAAAGGCACAAACTGGACCTGCAATTCGTGAGGATTATGAGACCTTGGAAGACCATCACAGATTTCTATCCTACAACGAGCAAGTCGCTGAAATCTATCGAATGATTTCTCAGGATATTATTGACTCTTAAAACTCTTGAAGACTACCTAAAAAATAAACTTGGTTTTTTCAAAGAAAAATTTTGTAACATTCTAATATTCTGAAATTTAGCTCCTGTATTTTTTGAATTTAAGGAAATAAAATTTTTAAATTCATGTCATATCCATTCCTAAGTATTGGTAACGATCTTTTGATTTTTGAATTTCTTTTTTCTCACACTATAAACAATTTTAATTATGAGTTATGCAAATCGTACCCTCCGGTCCCTTCCTTTTGGCAGAATTATAAGTGGACCCATGGTAGCAGCCATTCAGGCGCAGGCACTGGCAGCCCAGTCAACAGTAAACTTCATCAAGGAAGTTGGATTTAAAAGAGCTGATGCAAACCCGACTGCTGGAGAAACAGCAGATGCTGCTGGAGACATCGGTGAGATTAGAAATGTTACGTTTAAGTTTAAAAGAAAAACATCGGATGGATCAAGCGCAAGCGGGACCACAAGCGGTGCAGGGGAGGAAGTGGTAGAACTTACCGTGCCCCTTTTGACAATTGTTCCGATTCCTTATATCCGAATCGATGAGATGACTATCCAGTTTACTGCAAATATCACTGAGCAACAGGAGTTTAAAACTGCTGCGTCAGCTTCTACAAGCGTAGCTACGGATACCACTATCAATTTTAAAGCAGGCTCATTTCTATCTCCTGTTTCTGTTGGGATGAATGCCAAGGTCTCTACAAGGCATAACAGCAATGTAAGTGCAAGTTCCAGAGTAAATAATTCCACTCAATTCACAATTGACATTAATGTAAAAGCTGTCCAAGATGAAATGCCGGCAGGTTTGGCAAAGATTCTTCATATCATGGAACAGGCTATTCTCGAGCGCCCAGCTACTTCTACTCCTCCAACTACCTGATTTTTTAAACGGTCAATTACTATGAGTCAAATGAATCAGATTATTGCCTCATTGCTAAGTGATATCAATGAGGCAAAATCAAAAGCAGATGAGTCCTCTAGAAATCTTGCTCAGCAATATGCGGCGGATGATATCTTGAGGTATTTCCCTGTTCCAAAGATTGGGATTCAGAATCTTGAGGTAGAAATCAAGTATGCTATAGAATCAGTTGAAGAAAAACCAGTTCAGAACGGTCAGTCGCAGCAGCGGCTGACTGCTTTCATTCAAAATTTCTCGATTGATACAGCAAGAGAAATCAGGACAGCCATTCGCAAAGCCACTCAGGAAAACGAATTATACAAAGGACTTGGAAGTGCTTATCCTCCAGAGGCTTGGGAAAAGAGCCTCTCACAATCCATAGAGGATGGTTTTATTGGGATTTCAAGAGCTTCTACTGATGTCCAAAAAGCAATCAGGACTTCTTTTGAATTATTTTCTAAAGCCTTACCCCAATTTCTTCCGGTAGCTTACAAGTCGGAATCATTAGCAGCTGTACCCAAAATTTCGGGAGAATACCAACTTATTGGATTGGCAAAAGATGGATCAACCGAGTTCTCGGTATCAAAGCTTTATTCTTCGGAAAAAGAAGCCTTGAGCGATGCAAAGGTTCTAAATGCTTCCATTTCTGCAAAGAAAGTGGAAGTGGTTGAGACCAGAAAAGATGCTGTCGCCAAGGTTGATCTGGCTAGAATAAAAACAGGAAATCAGGAATTCTTGCTAGAAATGGATAGTCAAAAGTTAGGGGCAGTTCAGCCAAAAGTCTTTTTTGAGAAATCATTTTCTGAAAAAAGTGCAGTCCTAAACACCCCTGTCCGTATCGTTCCAGCGTGGTTGAATGGCAGGATTCCTACCGCTGGAAATCCTCTTCCTACCACTACCCAGCCTAGTGTTGAATTGAAAGAGGACGATCTTTTAAAAACAATTTCAGAATCTATCTTGAAAAAGCGACTGTCAGATTTGGAATTTGGGATCTCGAAAATCCTGAATGAAAATAAAGTCACTACCATCCAAGTCTCAGTCGAGAGTGAAAAATTGAAACAGATAAAGCCAGAGAATTTGGCTACCATCAAATTCTCGCTTAGTGCACAAGACTTTACTATGATGGATGATGAAAACAAAAAATCAATTCTTTAAACTCCAAGTCTATGATTACTCCCAGATTTATAGCAGATCTTCTAGGTGCGCCCATGGCGGCTGTTGTCCAAGCTGAAGCGATTGCGGCACGCGCTACTGCCGATTTCATCAAAGAAGTTGGTTTTTCAAATTCAGGTGATGCTACTTCCTCCGATTACGGTTCGGTTAGAAATATCTCATTTACCTACAATCGAATCAATCCCGACGGAACTACCCAAGTGGCAAGTATTACGGTTCCTCTTTTGACGATCATTCCTATTCCATCTCTGAGAGTTGCTGAAGCTGAAATCGAATTTGATTTGGCACTTACCCAGCCAGATACTTCTACGACAGGTGGTGGTACTTCCTCTTCTGGCAACCAGCTTTTTGATCTTAGAAATCAATTGAAGTTGAAAGGGATTTTGGCAAAAAAGCCGGCTCCTAATGCGCCCACTACTTCAACTACAGCAAACATGTCTGTAAAAATCAAATTAGCCCAAGCAGAACCGACCATTGGAATGGTTCAGCTTCTCAATATTCTGGATAGTGCTAAAAAAGAATGATCAATATGAATTGGTTCATTAAAATCAAAAAGTGGTTTTCAGCACTGTTTCAAAAGCAGGAGACGAAATCTCTTGTGCCAATGGAAACTTCCGAAAAAACACCTCAGGTGGAGATTTCAAGATCTCCTGGAATTAATTGCCCTGAGTGTGCAACCCGTCTTGTAGTGAGTATTCAGCACCTTATTAGCCTTGAACCTGTAGTTTGTCCTTCATGCGGACTTGAGCTACAAATTGATGAACAAAAATCTCAAGGAGCACTCGATTCCTTAAAGAAGCTTCAAACAGGGCTTAATCAAGCGGCAAAAGTGCGTCAAGAATCCCAGCTGTAGTTAGTATTCCCAAGATCCAAATTTCCCAGCTTGATAATCCTGATAAGCTTCGTAGATCTGTTGTTGGGTATTCATTACAAATGGACCTTGTGCCACCATCGGTTCATTGAATGGCTTGGCATGGCCTAAGATCAAAATAGCATCTTCAAGAGCTTCCACTTCGATTTTCTCTCCTGTATTTGTGAATTCTACCAAATTCCGAAAAGGGATTTCTTCTCCATTTACATTTAATTCACCTCGGACGATGTAGAAGAAAATATTCTCCTCAGCAGGAATTTCTTTTTCAAATTTTCCGCCTTTTTCAAAATACATCGTACTCATCGTAATTGGAAATGTTTCCTCAAAAGCGCCTTTTACTCCATTCCACTCACCAAAAAGCTGTTGCACTCTAATTTTCCCGTTATCTAGATCAAAAGCAGGGATTTCTTCTTTCTCCAAACCCACATAATTGGGTTTAATCATTTTTTTGGATGCAGGCAGATTCAGCCAAAGCTGAAGAATCTCTAGATCTCCACCTTTTCTTTTGAATTCGCTGCTCGACACCTCCGCATGAATCAATCCACGCCCAGCGGTCATGTATTGAACTCCACCCGGTCCGATCACCGATTCATGGCCGGAGGAATCCTTGTGCATGATGTCTCCTTCCAAAATGAAAGTAACCGTTTCCATTCCCCTGTGAGGATGTGGACCAAATGGCAATCCTTGATTTTGGGCTGGATAGGTTTGAAAGCCATGATGATTGAGAAAAATGAATGGATCTATCTGCTGAAGTGAACGGGTAGGAAGTGGACTGTAGGTCACCAAGTCGGCGATAGGTCGGTATTCTGCTTTATGAATTCGATTGATTGTTCTCATGGCTCAAAACATTTGTATAGACATCTAAT
>CALRRX020000382.1:0-4079 GCA_943370675.1 Reyranella massiliensis 521
AGATATGCTTACCTGCCAAAGCGGCCTCCATCGCGGGCTGAGAATGCCAATGGTCAGGAGTAGAAATGATCACCGCATCGATATCCTTGTTGAGTAGCATTTCTCGGTAGTCGCCGTACTGCTTCACATCAAGGTAGGGACTACCCATTTTTTTGGTGTAATAGCTTTCTACCAGTTTTTTTCCATCTGCCATTCGTTTGCTGTCCACATCTGAGACTGCTACGATCCTAGCGACATCATGCTGCCAAGTTCCTGGCAAATCATGATCTCTGGCGATTCGGCCACAGCCGATCTGTCCGATGTTGATTTTGTTAGATGGGGCATTTTTGCCGAAAACAGAGGCAGGAACAATGGTAGGGATACCAAAGGCTGCCGTTGCGAGGGCTGTTTTCTTCATAAAGTCTCTTCTTTCCATAAGTATTCAGAGGTAGGTTATTCAGGTTTTATTTTACAAAAGCTCTCCAGTAAGATTCAGCCTCTTCAGGACTCAAATCCCCGTCGAAAACAATCATTCTGTACTTTAAAGTGTATCGGTTATTGGCCTGAAGATCCCAAGATTCGTGTCGAATCGGGCAAAACTCGATAAAGACATTTCCCTTTCCATTGTACTGACCTACTGGCCAAACTCGTAAAGGTTCTGGATGTGCTTTATTGGTATTGTGACTAAGGAATAGAATCCCACTTTGACCTGTGGTATCAGCGGTTTTTCCCTTGACGATGATCCATTTGGCATTCGAGCCATCAGCGGTTTTTCGGTCTTTTCCTTCAGAGGTCAGGATCGTACTGTTTTCATCCCCCCAAAGTTCTGTGGCTCGAAAACCAATTCCTCCTCCATACCTGTAGTCGTCAAGAAGGATTCCACCGGGAATTTTTGTAGAAATGGTCGTGGTGTAATCTACTAGGTAACGACCTTTATCTGCGGGTTTGACTTTGATTCGGAGGTCTTCCTCGATAGCAATTCGCTCAGCATCGGGAGCTTTTAGATCAATGTGATTTTGGCGGACATTAAGTTCGGCTGCACCACCTGCTATTTTTTTGGAGAGGACATGTGAAAAATCCACTCTCCCTTTTTCATCTCCAAGATTCCAAAAATCTACTTCTCTCCCACTGATCGTGGCTCGGGTCCAAGGCCCCCAAATACCATAATGGTGGTAATGATCTGCCGGTTGGATTCTACTGAGGACCTGACCGCTTGGAGAGGTGATCGGATGGATAAAACCCGATTTGCTAAAGGCCTCTTTGACTCCTGCAGGCACAGGTTCTTTCTTAGTTTGATAGGTTAATACTCTTTGATCATCAATCAGAAAATCTATTCCTATTGAAGTTTCTTTTAAATCAATTTTTTGCGAAAACGATCGCGTAAAAAAACCTAGAAATACGAGAAGTAGAAGTAAATTTCTTTTGAAAGGCATGGAAAATTCTGGTTATTGGGCTACGAGTTTGAAGATATTAAATTCTCAAAGAAAGAATCCAAACTAACCCACCTAAGTCCTATGATGAGGAATATTTTCTACGGAATCGTTTTCTTGCTTTCCGCCCAAATTTCAGTAGCACAAAGCCTACCCGAGGTCACTTTGGATGAGCAATGGAAGTCGAAAATCATATCCCTTGCTCCCCAAAAAACCCGATTCCCGAGTAGCAAAAAGAAGAATGTCCTGGTATTTTCCCTCCATACCGGATTCAAACATTGGGTGATACCTCATACCGAAGAAATGATCAAAATCATCGGTGAAAAAAGCGGAGCCTTTACCGTGATTGATAGCAAAGACATCCTTGAATTTGAAGCCAAAAATCTCAAAAAATACGATGCCGTGATTCTGAACAATACCTGTTCGATCGGTGATCACCGAAACCTATTTTGGGATAAGCTCAAAGAAAATACTTCAGTGGATTCTGCAACTTCTATGAAAAAAGCTATCGAGCTTGAAAATAACCTGCTTGCTTACGTGAAAAAAGGCGGAGGATTATTAGTCCTTCACGGTGCCGTGACCACTTTGAATAATTCTTGGGATTTCAGCAGATTACTTGGGGCGAGTTTTGACTACCATCCGGTACAGCAGAACATTCAGGTAAGGCTAGAAGATGCTAATCATCCGCTAGTGCAAGCTTTTCCAGCTGAGGGATTCAACCATGTAGACGAACCCTATTTCTATAAAAATGCCTACGACGAACTGGACTTCAAACCCTTGTTGTATTTAAATAACGCCGATATCAAAAGTCAGCGAAAAGGTCAGGAACGCACCGAAGGCAAAACTTATGTGGCTTGGATCCGGGCAGAAGGTAAAGGAAAAGTCATGTATGCTTCCCCTTCACACAATGCGCAAAGCTTTGAAAATCCTCAACTGCTTCAATTTTTCCTTGACGGTATGCAATATGTCGTAGGAGATGTGGAATGCGACGAAACTCCGATTAAAAAGTAAATTGAAATTAAAGATCTTTTATGGAGCGCATCACTGAAAAAGTTGATGCGCTTTTTTTTATCTGTTTGGGATTCAATTTTTTCCCGAGCATCACACCTCTAGGACTCACATTTCAAAGATGGCTTTTTTGCCATCAAGCAATTTTTAGCCAACTTCCCATCATGGAACAAGACAGTCTGGAAAATCTCAAATCGTTTTTGGAAGAAGAGCTTTTTCTCATTCCGGAGGATCTCAAAAAACTGGAAGATGAACTCTCCGGAAGTGGACCAATCCTTACTTCAAACCTGCCTTCTCAAGCAGTTGCTCCCCCTATCAGCCTTCCTGCTCAATCTGAATCATCCGATTTGGAAAAAGTGAAGGAGGAAATCAAAGCCGAACCTATCCCATTAAAAGGGAATTTCACCAAAGGAATTGCAATCCTGCATGAGGAATCCGAATTGAACGCGGAAGTCATGGACATGTTGGTCAAGATGATCAATGCCTGCGGACATTCCATGAACGAAGTTGGCATGGTCTCATCGGAAGTCTTGGAAAACCGAAGCATGGAGGATTTCCAAGCACTCAATGCCCATGTAGTATTGAAATTTGGAAGAATCAAGCATCCGGTCAACGCAATCGCAGCTTCTCCGTATGAGATTCATGCAGAGGAAGAGATAGAATATTTGTTTGCAGATGCATTGACTGTCATTTCAGAAGACAAAAATCTTAAGAGAAAACTCTGGAATTCTCTTCAAATTCTATTCAACCTATCCACAGGTACAAAATGAACGCCGAACAAACAAAATGGGCCCGGAGATTCAAATGGATCAGCTTGATCGAAGGCCTTTCCTTTCTGATCCTTCTCGGAATCGCCATGCCTTTGAAATATATGTTTGATATGCCACTGGCTGTCACCTATGTGGGCTGGGCACATGGGATACTCTTTATCGTGTATATCTATATGGTGTTTCCTACAGCACAAAGTTTGAAATGGGAATTTGGCAGGACCTTTTTTGCCTTAGTAGCCTCTATCCTTCCATTTGGTCCATTTATTTTTGATCGAAACATCAAAAAAAGCCAGCAAACCAAATTTTAGCCCATGGCTTTGATCAGTAAGAAAAAGCTCATTTACCCTATCGGCCTGGGCTTGCGTCGTTACTTGATCAAGTATGGCAGGGAGGTGGATATTCCGATTCATTATCATGAATTGTTGCGGTATTCCAATTCCATCGCCCTGTATGATTCCAAAGATCAGGATACCTTTTGGGAAACAGTTTTTTATGACCAAAGTGATCGGGAAGAAATTCATCAAAACGTAAAGAAGATCTACGCCCAACTCAAAGCCGGTGGGGATATGTCTGTGATGGAGCATTTGTACATCGATCGAATAGACTTGTGCATCTATGGCAATACACAGCCATTTCGAGTGAGGATAGTAAATCGGATCAACGATAATTTCGACTATTTCTATATCAAAAATGCCGATGCCTCAAGGGTATACGGACTGGAATTAGAGGATCTACTTTCTCCTAATAGAATTAGCTATTTGGTACACAAAAACACCTTGATTGAGGAACATGTCGCAGGAATTCCTGGGGAAAAATTTATGCGTCAACACATGGACGACCCCAATCTCAATCCCATCCGACTGGCGAAAGAATTTGTGAAATTCAACGAGCG
>CALRRX020000383.1:0-4069 GCA_943370675.1 Reyranella massiliensis 521
ATTTCGCTCTTTTCTAAATCCGAAGAGATACAGGAAATGAAGCGTCGTTTTCACCTCGATCCCGAATCGTGGCTCGATCACCTGCACCGCTGGGCAAAGGAGGAATTGGAAGCAGGTAATGTAGATTTGGCCTGGAAGATTTTGCTTCAAAAGCTGTAAAATAAAAAGCCCCTCAAAAATTAACTTTTGAGGGGCTTTTGGTTAATTCCAAGTTGGGTTACTTGATGGAAATATCCTGCGGCATTCTTACCTGAACACCTTGGTAGTTCTTGAGTTTTTGCACTTTTTGATAAAGAGGATACTGATCACCTAGCTGGGCCTGAAGTACTCTTGCTTGGACTTGGTCACTGAAAGTGGTCATGAATTCCTCGAACCAAGGTTTGGTTTCTGGAAAATAAACCACTCGGTAGTCCTCACCTGCTCCGATTTTGGCAGCGGCGATTTCGATCGCGGTATCCATTCCTCCCAAGACATCGACCAAGCCTCTTTCTTTAGCTTGAGTTCCGGTCCATACACGGCCTGATGCTACTTTTTTCACCGAATCAGGATGCATGCCACGGCCCTCTGCTACGCGAGTGATAAACGTCTCATAGCCATCTTCTACGCCGGATTGGATGATGGTTCGCTCCACCTCTGTCAATGGACGGGCCATATTCATGAAGTCAGAAAGCTCGCCGGTGGATACCACATCGGTGGTCACTCCAAGCTTGTCATTGATCAATTCCTGAACATTGAACATCAATCCGAAAATCCCGATGGATCCGGTGATGGTGTTTGGCTGAGCCACGATGGTATCGGCAGGTGCTGAAATGTAGTAGCCGCCTGAAGCTGCAACCTCGCCCATGGATACGATGACCGGTTTCGCCTTTTTGGCTTCAGACATTTCTCTCCAGATCACTTCAGATGCGAGAATCGAGCCTCCCGGAGAATTGACTCTCAACACAATGGCTTTGATATCATCGTCTTTTCTGGCTTTTCGGATTTCTTTCGCAAATTTTTCAGAGCTGATGGCGCCTTCCACGTCACCGTCTACAATGTCACCTTCGGCGAGGATGACTGCAATACGGTTTTTAGAGGTGATGTTTTTGCTTTTGGCCATGGAACCTAAATCCGTCGCATTGATCGTGGAAATCTGATCGTCTTCGGTCAAGCCAAGCTTTTCTTTGAGGATGGAGTGTACCTCATCTTCATATTTCAACTCTGTCGCCAGCCCATAAGTCACCGCATCTTTCGGCTTTCTCACAAGCATTTGACTGTTGATTTTCATCAGACTGTCAAAGGCCATTCCTCTAGATTCAGCGATTAGTTTTACTGCGTGATTGTTGATGTCATCGAGGAAATATTGGGTTTGGAGTCGGTTTTCAGGACTCATTTTGTCCAAAATAAACGGCTCTACTGCACTTTTGAATTCACCTACTCGGAATACCTCTGGCTTGATCCCTACTTTTTCGAAAAAGCCTTTTAAGAAAATTCCCTCAGAGGCAAACCCGTTGAAGTCGATTCCACCCAGTGGATTGAGATAGATTTCATCTGCTACAGAAGCCAGGAAATAGCCTCCTTCGGAATAGGCTTCATCATAGGCAACGATAAATTTTCCTGATGCTTTGAAGTCAATCAGTGCTTCTCTCAATTCCAACAATCCAGCTTGACCGGCCATGATCAAGCCTGTATTAAGGTAGATGCCTTTGATGCTTTCGTTTGTTTTAGCCTCGGCGATTGCCTTTTTCAAATTGACCAAACCTGCATTCATGTCCCCTCCAAAAGGATCCAAGAAGGAACCAAATTTCAGATCTTCCTCCGAAGTGCGCTCCACGAGCATACGTCCATTGAGGTTGAGGTGAAGAATGGTGTTTTCTTCCAAAGTGACCTCTTTTTCAGAAGAGGCGGCAATCATGCCGATGATCCCGAAGAAAATCAGGAAGCTGACGATGCTAAAAATGAACAAGCCGACAATCACGGCCAACACATTTCCAAGAAACTTCATAGATGTTAGAATTTATACGGACGAAATTAATCTATTTTGAAAGAGCTTTACAAAGGCTCAAGTGATAAGCGATGCAAACTGAGGTTGTACTATGTTTAGGAGGTAACAAGGGTGATCGGGAAAAGTTGCTTTCCCGCGCAATTGAGTCTCTTGGTCAGTATTTTGATTTGATCCAAGTTTCTTCTGTGTACGAAACTGAAGCCTGGGGAGGTGTGGCCAAGGGAAAATTTCTCAATCAATTGGCTGTGATTTCGACTTCGCAGTCGGCTTCGGAAGTTTTGGAGATTATTCAAACAATAGAAACTAAACTTGGTCGCACGCGGGAAGAGCCTTGGGGAGACCGTACGATGGATATTGACATTCTTTATTATGGCGATCAGGTAATTAAGACAGATCGCTTGATCATTCCTCACCCATTTATTGAGGATCGAAAATTTGTCCTGATTCCACTTCTGGAAATTTTGCCTCAGAAAAAACACCCTGAAACCGGAATGATACCTTCTGAAATGTTGGCAAAGTGCGATGATACTAGTGAGGTAAATCTTTACAAACCGCATAGTTAAAATGAAAAATCCCGCCTTTAGAGCGGGATTTGAGATTTTACAAGCCAGACACTTCGGCTTCAGGATGGATTTTCTTGACTAAGCCTTGAAGGACTTTTCCAGGGCCGCACTCCACGAATTGGGTTGCGCCGTCTTTCACCATGTTTTGAACTGACTGAGTCCATTTTACCGGAGCGGTCAACTGAGCGATCAGGTTCTTTTTGATTTCTTCCACATCAGATACTGCGGTGGTGCTCACGTTTTGGTAAACTGGGCAAATTGGCGTGTTGAATTGGGTGGATTCGATTGCCTTTTGGAGTTTTTCACGGGCAGGCTCCATTAGTGGTGAGTGAAAAGCTCCGCCCACAGGAAGTGGAAGGGCTCTTTTGGCGCCCGACGCTTTCATTTTTTCGCAGGCGATTTCAATGCCTTTGTTGGATCCAGAGATCACTAACTGTCCTGGACAATTGTAATTGGCAGCCACGACGATTTCGTCGGAGATTTCAGCACAGATTTCTTCTACTTTTTCATCCGCCAAACCAAGGATAGCAGCCATGGTGGAAGGATTGATTTCACAAGCTTCCTGCATGGCCATTGCTCTTTCGTAAACCAATTTCAACCCATCTTCAAATGCCAGCGTGCCATTGGCTACCAAGGCAGAAAATTCACCCAATGAATGACCAGCTACCATGTCTGGAGCGAAGTCAGGGGTGGTTTTTGCCAAAACCACTGAATGAAGAAAAATAGCAGGCTGAGTTACTTTGGTATGCTTTAGTTCCTCCTCAGTGCCCTCAAACATGATGTCCGTGATACGGAATCCAAGGATTTCATTGGCTTTCTCAAAAAGAGCCTTTGCATCGGGATTTTCTTCGTAAAGCGATTTTCCCATACCTGGGAATTGGGCTCCTTGGCCCGGAAAAACAAATGCTTTCATATCGTAATTTTTTAACCTTAATATTTATAGGTTTCAGGAAATAGGAGGAATTGCCTGAAAACAAATTTGCGCCTCACCAATGTCCGGCAGGGCGCAAATATAGACCTTTTTGTTTTTCGGATTTCGGACTTACATACCTTGAAGGGTAGGGAAGTGCTCGGCGAGAATTTTTTCTCTGTTTTCAGATAGCCATCTGATGAAGGCCTTCACCGCAGGAGAGTGCTTTTTCTGTTTAAGCCAAATCAGTTTCCAGTCTGCTTTGAGAGGGAGGCCAGGATATTCAAGAATGGCTACTCTTCCGTCTTTGATTTCTTGTGCCATTGAAAAATTGGAAAGAATAGAGGCTCCCAAACCTGCCATGACAGCCTGCTTTACAGCTTCATTGGTTGCCAGTTCCAATTTGCTTTCTACATGAATGTCTCTCTCGGTGAAGAATTTTTCCATCATGGTGCGAGTGCCAGAGCCTTTTTCTCTTAATATAAACGGGACCTTGGTCCAAGCTCCTTCATTGATGTATTTTTCGTAGAGGCTCTTTTTCTCAGGTGCGCAGGTCAGGTACCATTTGTTTTCTGCAAGTTGAATGCTCTCTAGATCGAGTTCATCTGGCCA
>CALRRX020000384.1:0-4054 GCA_943370675.1 Reyranella massiliensis 521
CTTCGCAGTTGGAGTTGTTTGACTTCAAGCCCGAGTTGGCCAAATACCACGATCAGGACTGTCCGGAAAGCTTGCTGGAAGGCCGGAAGTTTGCCTTTATCCGTGGCGTACCCAAAATGCTCGGCCCGCAAGCCAAATTTTCCCAACACGGAGAAAGCGGCGCATGGATCTCCGATTACCTGCCGCATTTCTCTAAAGTGGCCGATGAAGTAGCTTTTCTAAAAGCCATGCATACGGATCAATTCAATCACGGACCGGCCCAACTTTTTATGCAGACTGGTTCACCAAGATTGGGAAGGCCGAGTTTGGGTAGCTGGGTCACTTATGGTTTGGGAACAGAGAATCAAAACTTGCCTGGGTTTGTCGTCTTGACTTCCGGTGGAAAAACACCCGATGCAGGAAAAAGCGTCTGGGGTTCGGGATTTCTACCCTCCGTCTACCAAGGTGTACAGTGCCGCTCCAAAGGCGATCCCGTATTGTATCTCGAGGATCCAAGTGGCATGTCTCGTGACCTGAAAAAGCATGTCATCACTGCCATCAATGAATCCAATCAGGAGGATTTCCAAAACTTTGGCGATCCCGAAATCCTTGCACGTATCAATCAGTACGAGATGGCCTACCGAATGCAGATCGAAGTGCCTGAGGTCATGAACATCAACGACGAACCGGAGCATATTCATCAGCTTTATGGCACCCAACCCGGTGAGGAATCCTTCGCCAACAACTGCCTTTTGGCCAGAAAACTGGTGGAAAAGGGCGTACGCGTAGTCCAACTCTATGATTGGGGATGGGACACGCATGGCACCGACCATGACGGTTCGATCGACATGGGCTTGCGCAACAAGTGTCGCACCATCGATCGACCGATGACCGCCTTGCTGCTGGATTTGAAGCAGCGAGGACTGTTGGAAGAAACCTTGGTGGTTTGGGGAGGGGAATTTGGACGTACCCCGATGCAGGAGAACCGGGAGGGGAAAAAGATGGGCTTCCTCGGCAGAGATCATCACGTGGATGCCTTTACCGTTTGGATGGCTGGAGGTGGCGTGAAAAAAGGCGCAAGCTACGGCATCACAGATGACTTTGGCTTTGCTGGAGTAGATGAAAGAACCTCTGTGCATGATCTGCATGCTACGATCTTGCATTTGATGGGTTTTGACCACGAGAAGTTTACCTACGAGTTTCAAGGCCGACCTTTCCGACTCACTGATGTCCACGGCGAATTAATCCGATCCGTAATCGCCTGATATGCTGAGTTTCGTTTTTCCGCTTTTGGGTCGATTTCACCCCATTTTGGTCCACCTCCCAATTGGAATTTTGGTTTTTGGAGTCCTACTAATTTTTCTTTCGAAAAAGGAAGACAAAACCTACCTCCCCGCCATTCAGCTAGCCTTTTTGCTGGGTTCGATCGGTGGGCTTTTGGCCTGTATCTCAGGCTTTCTTCAATACCAATTCGAAGGATTTTCATGGGACACGGTTCAGTTTCACTTGATTTTTGGGGTGCTGACTACGGCTGCGGGATTTTTCTTCTATTGGAAAAGTAAAAAAATCACCGATGCCAATACGCTGAAATGGAGTTCGACCGCACTTATCGGAGCGCTGCTTTTCACAGGACATTTGGGAGGTACAATCACCCATGGCGAAGGCTATTTTACGGAAGTGATGCCCGAAAATCTACAGTCGCTTTTTGGTGGCACAGCCCCTTCTGCACAGCCTCTCATCTTGCCTGAGGAAGGCTGGGAGGAATTGGCCTACTACGAGGAAGTGGTTCAACCCATCCTGAATTCCAACTGCCAAAGCTGCCATAATCCCAGAAATAAGAAAGGAGGACTGGATCTCAGTACTAAAGAAGCCCTACTGAAAGGAGGAGAAAACGGTCCCGCGATTGATCCGCATGAGTTTCTAAAAAGCAGCTTGATCAGCCGAATGGAACTTCCAATGGACCATGAAGACCACATGCCTCCAAGCGAAAAGCGTCAGCCCAAAAAGGAGGAACTCCAGTTGATTCGACTTTGGTTGGAAAACGAAGCTTCATTTGACCTGAAATTGGGAGCTGCTAAGCCAGAGAAGAAATGGCTGGAACCCTTTTTCCAACGGGAAGAAATCGCCTTTTATCCAACTTTAACCCTTGGTCCTGTTGTCGAGGATAGTTTGGCTGCGCTCCGAAAGAAAGGATTCTATGTGGAGCCTATTTCAAAGAATAGCCCACTGCTAAAAGTGAGTTGCATTAATTTTCCTGATTTCAAGGATCAAAATCTACAAGATCTAAGTGCTTTAAAAGCTCATGTAGTGTACTTGGATTTCGGTGGCACAAAGGTTACGGATCAGATATTGGAGAGATTGACTGACTTCCCCAACCTTACTGTGTTGAAGCTTAGCCAAACAGCTATCTCAGGTAGCTCCTTGGATCAGTTGGGCCAAATTTCCAACCTAAAACTGATCTACCTCAACCAAACCGAAGTCAGTCTAACCCATATCCAGTCGCTTACGGCTATCAAATCTCTGGAAAAAGTCTTTGCTTTTGATACCCCTGCCTCATCTGAACTTCAGACTTTAGGAAATCCGAGATTACCCTTTTTTCTGGAAACAGGGAGTTATTTGCTCCCAAAAATACCGACTGACACGATAGTCTATTAGGACGCAGAGGTTCTGTTTTTTCTTTAACTCTTTTCCTTCCAAATTCTTGGGTTTCTACTCGTATGTGTTACGGAATAGATGAGTATAACTTTTTCAAGTTCATTCACCCGATAATGAATCTGGTAAGGAAAGCTATCAAGCATAGCACTTCTAGATTCTTTATAGCTAAGCTGAAAACTAAAAGGAGCTAGGCTAATTGATCTAATTTTGGCTTTTAAAGAAAAATAAAAGTTCTTACCCAAACCTAGCTGCTTAGAATTATACCAGTCGATTATTTCTTTTATGTCCAAATAAGCATCTGGTAAAAGTGTCACTTTGAACTTCATATTTGAAAAATCCTCCCTAGATGATAAAAACAACAATTGAATTTCCTTACAGAAGGAAATATCTAAAAACACATTCTTTAAATGACTAACACCCTCAAGGGTAAAAAAACTTAAAAGCTTTAAGGCTAAAGGGTATTAAATTCCTTTTCCAGCTCTTTACTAACCTCTTCCCAATCCATGATATTGTTGGGATCCTTTTGGTAAGAAGCTATTCGCTCATCCAATACCTTTTGGTGCGCTTCGCTCAATTGGGTTTCTTGTTGCTTCTTGAAAGCCTGTAGCTTTTTCAATAGTGCCAAATCATTCACTCCTGTCAGCCAATGAATAAGATCGATTTTGATTGCCTGGATATCCATTTTTTAAAAGTTTCAATGAAATAAAGTTAAGTAATTCAGAACCAAAAAAATACCCTGTACAGAAGCAATTTCCTCTGGTACAGGGTTAATGATACGTTTATCGGAATGGTTCCGAATCAGATTTTCTTCTCAATCTGATCCGGCACAAATCCCAACGTGATGCTTCCGTCTGGATAGACAATCACCGGGCGCTTGATCATGCTGGAGTTTTCCATTAAAATCGGAAGTGCCGTTTCTGCATTTTCCAAAGCCGCTTTTTGAGCCTCTTCCATTTTCTTATAGGTCGTTCCTTGCTTATTCACCAAGGTGGACAATGAAGTTTTTTCCAAAAAAGAAGTCAATAATGCTGCCGTTGGCTTTTGCTTTTTGTAGTCAATGAAGTCGTAAGCCACTCCCTTTTCTTCTAGAAAAGTGAAGGTCTTCTTCATCGTGTCGCAGTTTTTGATTCCGTATACTTTTAGTGCCATGATGTTCTGATTTTTAAGCTAAAATCTCCTTCATCGCCTCCTCATGAGCCTGCAGGATTTGGCCGATGAGGTCATCCGTCAAGGCAGTGGAAAGGAACAAACTTTCAAACTGAGAAGGCGCCAAATAAACGCCTCGCTTTAGCATCCCTTGGAAATACTTACCAAACAAAGCCGTATCCGACTTTTTAGCAGTTTCAAAATCCACCACAGAATCTTCCGTGAAGAAAAGTGAATACATGCTACCCAATTGATTAATGGTAAAGTCATGGCC
>CALRRX020000385.1:0-4045 GCA_943370675.1 Reyranella massiliensis 521
CAGAGCTGAGTTTAATTGTACTAAGTTGGTAGAGCTGCCATCTCCTAAAACCATTATTGCTCCTTTTCCTGGCAGCATACCTCCATCAGGTATTACTTGACTAATAGTAAAGCCAGTTTTTCTCCAATCATCTACCATATTACCGGTGATCGAAAATTGATCTACAGCTGATCTCCATGGAGTAATGCCTGCAAATTCATCCGGAGGATTGGATGAAACCAAATCCTTGGGTCTTTCTGCGTCTTTAGGTCTGGTGATTCCCATGGTTCCAGCACCATCTATAAATCCGGGATAGACGAAAAGAGAGTCTCCTGAAATGATTTTAGCTTCTTTAGGTATCTGAAGGCCAGATCCTACTCCTAAAATCACTCCATCCTTAAAAAGAACGGTAGCTTTGGTGCCTGTTTGTCCAGGCCCTGTGATGACAGTTGCATTGGTGATGGCAAATGTGGAGGTAACTCTCCTTTTACCGGTAGGATCACTTTGACCCCACACGGATTGAGTGAGTAAACCCATCGCCAACCATCCAAGCATTGCTGCTTTCAGAAATAGTTTTTTCATTCGTTTGATGGTTATTCTTTAGTGAGCAAGCTAATAAATGCCCTTTGACTATTTAGGAAGATTTTTTTTTTGAAACTTTTTTTTTGACAAATGGTGCTGAATAGAGGCTAAAATGCGAATAAGTGCATGTGATTTTGATGCTCAGTAAATTCTTCTTCTTTGAATGGTATAAGCTGTTAGATAATAGGTTTGAGATGCTATATTTAAGATTAGAATATACAGTTAACTATGAAAAAGATCCTTATTATAGAGGATGATCGCCTGATTTCCAGCCTAGTCCAGTTTAGATTAAAGAAAGATGGGTATGATACCCTCCTTGTACAAGATGGAAATGAAGGAGTAAAAGCAATTGACGCTTGGCTTCCTGATCTAATCATTACCGATGTGATGATGCCCTTCAAGAGTGGAATAGAAATTATCCACCATGCAAAAAAGAATTTCCCAGATACCCCAATTATTGTTTTAAGTTCTCTTGGTGAGGAAGAGCAAGTTGTATTGGAAGCATTTAATCTTGGAGTAGCTGATTTTATTCCAAAACCTTTCAATCCCAATGAGTTGGCAATTCGAGTTAAACGTGTCTTGAAATAGATTCTATGAAAAGAAAACTACTTTTATCCATTTTTCTGGTTGGTTTTTTGGGAGGTGTAGCTACTGCACAGGAGAATCTTGTTCCTAAAGACAGTATTGAGTTTTGGGATTTTGTTAACCTTCAAAGCAGCATTCCCGGTTTAGGGTATCGTTGGGATCTAAAAGGCGATGTGAAGCAAAACCTACTTGATTCTCTCCAAAGCTTTGAATTTTCAAAAACAGATTCTGGCATTTTTTCAAAAGTCTTTGAAAATTTTGACCTAATCGAAAATCAAAAAGCAGAACTGGGAAAAGATTCTATCGAAGGCAGTCTCATTTTCTATGTCTTTACGAGTCCGGCTTCACTCACTGCCACTCAAGAATATGTGGCCAATCTGATTCGTAATGGTGATTTTCAACCCATTTTTGAAGAAAGTGATCCTAGAGAAGACTTGGTCGCATTGGCACAAAAAACTCCGTATTCCCCCTTATTGAAGTTTAAATTATTGTTTATTTCAGACTTCAAGTTATTTATAGTAACAGGTGTTATTGTGTTCTTTTTTATTGTGTCCATTGGCATGATCATTTTTATGATATTCTTGAAATTGAAAAAAACGAAGAGAGATTCTTTACTCAAAGAATATGAAAATAGAATTGTAGATCCTCTTACTAGTCTGCTTTTTGAAAAAGAGTTGGAGGAAATAAATAGTATGAAAGCAGAAGATTTTTACGAGTATTTTTCAAAGGATGATCTTAGCAATCAATTATTTAATGAGATCCTAATTGATAATATTATTGGCCTGAATAAAAAGATGAAAGGTGAGTTTAAGGGGAAATTGAAAATGATCTACCAAAAACTTGGGCTGGATAAGTTTTCTCTTGAAATGTTGGAATCTTCCAAATGGCACAAAGTTACAGAAGCGCTTGTGCAGATTAATGAAATGGATCTTTTGGAAGCGTTGCCTCGAGTAGAAAAGCTCGCCAATTCTGAAAACTTCTATGTCCGGTCTCAATCAGTTGCTACCTTGCTCAACTTATCCCAAAAAGCGGATTTGACATTTTTGAAGGATCAGAACTTTCCTCTATCTGATTGGCAGCAAATGAATTACCTACGAATTATCAAATTTGTAAACAACTATAAGCCACTCCGGATTGAGGTTCTGTTTGATTCAAAAAATCCATCTATTCGGGTATTTGCCATCAAATTAGTCAGAATGTTGGGGCGTGTGGATTTGATCGGCCACCTGTCGCAAATGAGTCAAGAAGCTTCGGAAGAGGAGCGTTTGGAAATTCTTGAAACGTTTGACGTGCTTGGAGCGCATATGGAGATTCATTTTATAAATGATTGTCTTCGATCTGATAATGAAAAAGTAGCCTTTTACGCCGCAAAAGCTGCTGCTTCTCTTGGTGATACAAATACCGTAGAAATTATCTTTAAAAGGTTGAATACAGTCGCTCATTCTTTCAAGCTCAAAAAGCAACTGTTAAGAGCGCTATACCAACTGGATAAGTTGAAATTTGACCAAGTTACTTTAGGTAAAGTAGACCCGTCCACTGTTCAATTGAGAGCCCACATCCTAGACCCAATGTTAAGCTATGTATAACTTTCTTTTTTACTTTCTGCTGGAGGTTTTTGGATGGATGTTTTTGATCCTCAGTTTTGGAGTAATTGCGATATACATCACCCTGATGGTATTGAGTGCTCTGGAGATGAGAGATTACATTCGCAAAAATCGATTTGCCGATTACGGAGACATCATTACTTCTCCGATCGCTCCGGGAGTTTCAATTTTGGCGCCTGCATTCAATGAGGGCAAGACGATTGTACAAAACGCGCAAAGTTTGCTTTCCCTTCACTATGGTAAGTTTGAAGTCATTATCATCAATGATGGATCCAAAGACGATACGCTACAAAAACTGATTGAGTACTTTGATTTGGAGAAAACCAATTTTGCTTACCATCCTGAAATCGACACGAAGCCTGTCCGAGGAATTTATCGGTCTAAAAATATTTCTTTTCGCAGGCTAATGGTCATTGATAAAGAAAACGGAGGAAAAGCTGATGCTTTAAATTCTGGAATCAATGTGGCTACTATGGACATCCTGGCCTGTATCGATGTGGATTGCATCCTTTCTAGCGACTCTATCAGCAGAATGGTAAGGCCATTCATGGAAGAAACCAACAGAAAAGTAATCGCGGTAGGAGGGGTCATCGGGATTGCAAATAATTGCGATGTACAAGACGGTACTGTGACTCATTACCGCATACCTGAATCTACATTGGGTAAATTTCAGGTAATTGAATATTTCAGGGCCTTTCTGATGGGAAGAATGGCCTGGTCAAGAATCAACGGACTGATGCTGATCTCTGGAGCATTTGGATTTTTCAAAACAGACCTAGTTCGTAAAGTAGGAGGATACTTTCCAAAAACAGTAGGTGAAGACATGGAGTTGGTCGTCCGGATGAGAAGGTACATGGATGAGCAAAGCATTCCATATAAATTGGGCTTCGTTCCTGATCCGCTCTGTTGGACAGAAGTACCTGAAAGCGAAGAAGTACTGTCTCGTCAACGTAACCGATGGATGAGAGGTACCATTGAGACTTTACAGCTACATAAGACTGCGCGTTTGAATCCTAAGTATGGCGTTTTGGGGATGGTTTCTTATCCTTTTTGGTCAATTTTTGAAAAGTCAGGTCCTGTTTTAGAAATCACAGGCCTAATCTATACCACGATTCTTTTGATCACGGGAGATTTTAGTGCGATCTACTTCTTTGCATTATTGGCCTTGATGTATTTGTTATCCTTGTTGGTATCGGCCTTCAGTGTCTTGTATGAGCAAGTGGCATTTAACAATTACAAGGATAAGAAAGACCTCAGAAAATTAATCTGGATGATTATTCTGGAGCCATTTATCG
>CALRRX020000386.1:0-4016 GCA_943370675.1 Reyranella massiliensis 521
ATCAGGTCTTTTTAAGACGGTGATGAAAAATCCTTCTCCTTCCACTTTATGAGGGAAAAAACGATAACCAAAGAAGGTTCCGTCCTCTGTTTTTACCTCAGATTCCACAATGCCCCAGGATTTTTCTAACGGAATCCGCACTGGTTCAAAGGCAAACTCTTCCGTCAGAAATCGGATCATCTCCTCATTTTCCTGCTCGTTGAAGGTGCAGGTGGAGTAGATCAAATAGCCCCCGCCCTTAACCAAGGCTCCGGCTTGATCCATAATTCTTTTTTGACGGGAGGAGCAAAGGGTCACGTGATCAATAGACCATTCCTCTCTCGCTTGAGGGTCCTTTCGAAACATGCCCTCCCCAGAGCAAGGAGCATCGACCAAGACTACGTCGAAAAATCCTTCCAAAAAGGAAAAGTGATCCGGATCGTTATTGGTAACCAAAATATTTCCCAAGCCCCATTTGATGGCGTTTTCCTTAAGAATTTGGGCTCTTGACTGGATGACTTCGTTGGCTACGAGCATTCCCATATTTCCCAAATAGCTGGATAAAAGGGTGCTTTTTCCTCCCGGTGCTGCGGCCAAATCGAGGTAAACCCCTTTCGGAATTTCTAAGCTTTTCAACACATGCTCTATAAACATAGAGGAAGCCTCTTGCACGTAATACGCTCCTGCGTGAATTGCTGGGTCAAGGGTAAAGCTGGGCCGCTCTTCCAAAAAGTAGCCAGTTGAAGACCAAGGAATCGGGCTTTTTGGCCAGGGAGGGGAAAATGACTTGGCTGGATTAAGGCGGATGGAAGTCCTTGGTGCCCGGTTGATTGCCGATTTGAACTTTTCGAATTCTTCCTTTCCCAAAAGAGATTCCATTTGGGTTTCAAAGTCGGCTGGCAAGTGGAGTTCGGACATGAAGCAAAGATAGTGATCAGTCCCGATAACTATCGGGAGCTGTCACAGTTGGCAGAAGGCTGGAAACTGAGACTGACCACTGAATAATCCGA
This sequence comes from Reyranella massiliensis 521, assembly GCA_943370675.1. GTDB lineage: Bacteria > Bacteroidota > Bacteroidia > Cytophagales > Cyclobacteriaceae > Algoriphagus. The sequence continues at coordinate 990 of CALRRX020000386.1, forward strand.
AAATATGTAACTTAATCCTAAACCTTGTCTACTATGGAACTTCTAACCAACCTCGTCATCGGCCTGATCGCCGTGCTTCATCTGTATTTTCTCTGGTTTGAGATGTTTGCCTGGGAGACTACGGGCAGGAAGATTTTTAGGCAGATGCCGGCAGAGATTTTTCCCAAAACCAAAGTCATGGCAGCCAATCAGGGTTTGTACAATGGTTTTTTGGTAGCTGGACTGGTTTGGTCTTTGGTAATTAATGACCCTGATTGGGCGGATAAAGTGGCGCTATTTTTCCTTACCTGTATCTTAATGGCAGGAATTTTCGGAGCAATTACTGCAAGTAAAAAAATCTTTTATGTACAGGGTTTACCTGCTTTGATCGGGATTTTGCTGGTAATCTATTTTTAAGGATCCTTCTTTTTTGGACTTCTTCGAGTATCAAAAACTCGGGCAATAAAAATCAGTTTTTCAATTTCCGATACACGGTAAATAAGTTTATGATTTCCTTCCAGGATATATCTGTATTCAAAGGGCTGAGGTTTATGAAAGTATTCAATTGCTCCCATCTCGGGATACGATACTAAAACATCAGCTTTTTCAATGAGCTGATTCAAAATTCTTTGAGCAACATCATAACTGGCTAGTTGCTCGTAAAAGTCAAAAATATCATTAAGATCCAATAGGGCCTTTTCCGACCAAAAAATCTTCATAGAATCCTGCCTGCCTTGATTCTTTTTTTCAACTCTTCCTGAGAAATAATTCTACCTGCCTTAAAATCTTCTTCCGCTTCCGCAACCCGGTTTTCCAATTCCTCCATTGTCATTGGGGAAAGTGAATTTTGATAGTAGCCCAGAACCGATTTCTTTCGAATTGATTCCAATTGGTCCAAAATCTCTTCATCCTGAAGATTGGACAGCCAAGAAATTAGATCTATTTTTTTTTCTGCAATGGTCATATTCAACTCGTTTGAAATTTCAATTTACAAAAAAAGAGGCTTTCGCCCCTTTTCTTAATTGTCATCTTCATCGAAGTCATCTTCTTCATCTCCTGCGCCCATATCAAACATGGAACTGAACAAATCTTTAAACTGAAGCCCGGTGTCTAGCAGTTTTTTGCTCAACTGGGAATATTCAGCGAGTCCATGTAGTGCAAACTCCATGAAGAATTCCTTCTCTTTTTCCGGCAAGGTTTTCACAATCTGAGTGACCACTTCTTCCAGTCCTGGCACAGAGTGAAGTAGGGTTTTGTATTCTTTATCGGACTGAGAAGTTAAAATATCGAGCTCGTTTCCTTCTCCAAACCAAGCCAAAGGGATCACATACGGATTGCCCGACTTGTCTTTTTTCTTCTGCTCAGGTGAAGGGAAATAGTTCACAAATTGGGTGCGGATGGCCTTACCGATCAGGTTATAAGCGACCAATCCGGCACCTTCCTGCTCACCTTCATAGACTAATTCCACCTTACCGGTAATGGCTGGAATCACACCAATCAAGTCTGCAATTCGGACGACCGTGTTGCTTTCTCCATTGATATACAATCTTCTTTCTGCTGCAGAAATCAGGTTTTCATAGGCCGAAATGGTCAATCGTGCGGATACACCGCTTTTCTCATCCACAAACTCTGAACCCCTAGCCTCGATGGCGATCTGCTCGATCAGGTCTTTCATCAGTTCGGGCACGTGGATATGTTCCACAGGCTTTCCAGCCAAATTGGCCTCCTGAGCGGTAATTTTCTTGCCGATTTCGATGGATTTGGGATAGTGCGTGATGATCTGACTTTCGATTCGGTCCTTCAGCGGAGTCACGATACTTCCCCGGTTGGTGTAGTCCTCCGGGTTGGCGGTGAAGACAAACTGTATATCCAGCGGCAATCTCAACTTGAAGCCTCGAATCTGAATGTCACCTTCCTGCAAAATATTGAACAAAGCCACCTGAATTCTCGCCTGCAAATCCGGCAACTCATTGATCACAAAAATGCAACGATGCGAACGAGGTACCAAGCCATAGTGAATTACCCGCTCGTCGTTGTAGCTGAGTTTCATCGTGGCGGCTTTGATAGGATCCACATCGCCGATCAAGTCAGCCACGGAAACATCCGGTGTAGCCAATTTTTCAGCATAACGATCTTCTCGATGAAGCCAAGAAACAGGTGTGTCGTCTCCTTTTTCAGTAATCAGATTTTTGGCGAAGCTAGAAAGCGGATGCATGGGGTCATCGTTGAGTTCGGAATCGACCACCACAGGCACGTATTCATCCAAGAGATGCGTCATCATGCGCGCGATTCTGGTTTTGGCCTGACCGCGAAGACCGAGCAAGTTGATGTTGTGTCGAGAAAGAATGGCTCGCTCGATATCCGGAATGACCGTATCCTCATAGCCCCAAATACCTTCGAAGACATTTTCTTTGGCTTTGATTTTTTTGATCAGGTTGTCACGGAGTTCTTCTTTGATGGATTTGGGTAGATATCCTGAAGCCTTGAGTTGGCCGAGGGTCTTGATCTGTAAGAGTTGGTGTCCGGTGAGTTTTTGGTAGTCCATGCTTAGAAGCGTTTGGTTCGGTTACGTCTATAATCTTCAAAAATGAGGTCCCCAAGTCCCTTCAGGCTGCTGTAATAGGCATTGCCGTTGTTGACTTTGGTAAACTCTTTTACAAATTCTTTGAGGTAGGGGTCCGAGGCGATCATAAAGGTCGTCACGGGAATTTTCAGTTTGCGGCATTGGGCAGCTAGCTTGAGCGTTTCTGCCAGGATTTTGCTGTCGATGCCAAAGGCATTTTTGTAGTATTTGATCCCTACTTTGAGACAAGTAGGCTTTCCGTCAGTGATCATGAAGATCTGCTTGTTGGGATTTTTTCTTCGTCGGAGTAAATCCATGGCAAGCTCCAATCCGGCAACTGTGTTCGTGTGGTAAGGCCCAACTTGGAGGTAAGGTAAATCCTTGATTTCGATCTGCCAGGCATCATTTCCAAAGACGATGATGTCGAGCGTATCTTTTGGATAGCGTGTTTTGATCAGATCGGCCAAAGCCATGGCCACCTTTTT
>CALRRX020000387.1:0-4013 GCA_943370675.1 Reyranella massiliensis 521
AGTCTCGATAAAATAAGGCCCTTTTAAATATGGGAGAATGAATTTCGAAATTCGAGTATACCAATTGGGATGGCCTGCCCATTCGACGTCCAATTCTTCTTCAAAGCTGAACTGTAGCTTCAGGTCATTTCTGGAAAATAATTCATCAAAAATCACTCTGTTGTAGATTCGTTTGATCTGGATTTTTTGTCCGTGAGCATCGAGGTAAAATAACTTTTTACCCTCCTTGAGGACATCTGTCACGCAAAGAATCTTCACTCCCAAATCCCTCTGGGCATAATAAAAATCAATTTTAGTATTCTGTTTTTCAGGTTCGATCTCCAAAAGAACAACCTCATGTCGGCTCCATTTTCCAAAAATCACCCTTTTCAACATCTCTAAGTACCTGTCCTCTGTCATACCTGATGGATATGGGGTCATTTCAGAAAGGAAAGGATAAAACTTCTGAATTTTTCGAAATAGGTTATACTGGAAATTGAAAATAGAAGGAAAGCCCTGAACTTCTATCAGTTTGGGGATAACATGACCTTCTTCCTCGCAAATCCCAAAGTCAATCGCCAAAAATTGTGTATGAGCATCCTCGTTTGGCACTTCGGTATTCAACTCGATGGCTCGTTGAGTAAGCGCTTTGAAATCAGGTCTTTTGATGAATGTAATCACCTGATCGCATGCCTCATTCAGCTGATGTTCTAAGTCTTTGGGGATGAAAAAAGGCGTCTCAGCAATCCTAAACGTGGGTGCAAAATCAAAATCAGAGGCTATATCAGCTAAGAATTTTTGATACTTCTCTTGCGAAAACTCTTTATTAAACTTTTCTCTGATTGATTCTTTCATAAGGTCATGAATAAATAAGCAAGATTTGAGAGTCCTTCCAAAGCACAGAGATAGTCCCGATCAGTTACAGCAGGGCCGGGGCTTGAGTTAAGCGAATTTTTCGGATAGCATGTTCTAAAAAATTCGGGATAAAGGTCTCGTTGGTACGGTAGATTTTATCCTCATCCACTAGGTTTTCAAGCATGGTTCGGTATTTAGCTTTTCCTTTCAGTTCGATGATTTTTTCGCGAACTACAGGCTTTTTCAAATGCTGCAAAAAGCTGGTTGGATCTGCCTCGGGATGAAATTGAGTACCGATGATTTCATCAGAAAACCGGATAGCCATAATTGCCCGCTCGTATTCCACATGATTTCGGATTTTTTCAAGTGCAATAACTTTTGCTCCAAGCATCTTAAACTTCCTGAGGTTAGGCTGCACGACCTGGTAATCCCGGGAATCAACAGCCCAAAAGGGATTATCCAGATTCTGGAAGATAGGGTCATTTATTCCTTCTGGTGTTTTATGGACCGTCATCACTCCAAAAGACTGGGATTTCCTTTTGGTCACTTCTCCAAGTCCAAAGTGCTTGCATGCCATCTGAAAAGAATGGCAAATAAGAAGCAGGTGTTTTTTTTGACTATGATTTTGATTCCAAATCCAGACCTGATCCAAGAAATCAAAGTACCTCAAATCCCAATTGCCGTCACCTTCCAAGGGATTCCCTGGACCACCTGTAGAAATAAAGACATCAAAATCAGCAACTTCAGGAATCTCATTTTTACCTCTGACATCAAACTCCTTGAAATTGATTTGATCTGAAAACTTACCCAGAAGGTCATGGATACACCTCATCCCTTGATTTGGTTCTCCATCATACATATCCAGAATGGCAAGATTTACTTTTCGCTTTGGCACTTTTTATTGGGTTTGATATTCGGCGCAAAGGTAAGGAATACCTTATAAGCCTTCGGTAAACTTACCGGTTATAAAATCAACGACTGCCTCCAAACTTCCCGTCTTTTCAAATACAGCAAGCTGCTGATCTGCACCGGTGCCTTTCTTAAGAATTTCGTGAACGTAGTTAATTTCATTTCTGCTTCCCAACTCGTCAACCACATCATCGATAAATTCTAGAAGCTCCATAATCAAATCCTTGGTCGGAACTTCTTCCTTTTTCCCAAAATCAATCAATAATCCTTCGATGCCATTTCGAGCTGCTCTAAACTTGTTTTCTCGGATCAGCGCAATTCTATAGATGTTGAAACTCGTATTGCTCATGTGAAGCTTATAAAGCTTGGCAACCACCGCTTGGATGATGGCCACGATACAGATGGTCTCATCCACTGTCAGGCACATGTCACAAATTCTAAATTCAATGGTGCTGAAAAACGGATGCATTCTCAGGTCCCACCAGATTTTCTTGGGATTATCAATGCAGTTCGTCTTAACCAGAATCTCCAGAAAGTTGTCATAAGACTGAACTGAGTCAAAATACTCTGGCAATCCCGTTCGTGGAAACTTAGCAAAGACTTTAGCTCTAAATGCCTTGAACCCCGTATTTCTACCTTCCCAAAAAGGAGAATTGGTCGTAAGAGCATAGATGTGTGGGAGAAAATAACAAGCCTGATTCATCAGCTGTAGGGCGACATCCCGGCTTTCTATGCCGACATGGACATGAAGCCCAAAAATCAAATTGGACCTGGCGATATCCTTGAGCTCATTGACAATATTGTGATAGCGAGGATCATCTGTGATTTCCTGATCCTGCCATTTGGCAAAAGGGTGTGTGCTCGAAGCACCGACTGTAAGCCCTTGAGCAGCAGCCAGCTCAGCGATTTTCTTTCTCAAATGAGACACTTCGCTGCGGGCCTCGGCCACATTTTGGCAAATATTGGTTCCCACTTCTACCACAGATTGGTGCATTTCTGCCTTGACCTGCTCCCGAAGCTGGATCTTACCACCCTCCACTATCTTAGACATATGTGATCTCAAATCCCTCGTATTTGGATCGATAATCATGTATTCTTCTTCTACTCCAAGGGTGAATTTTGGCAGGTTTTTCAATGAAATCGGCATACTGCGGTAGATTAAAATCTTTTAGCTACATCCACTGAGTTTTTGACAAATGTGCCCCAAGTGAGGTTCATTTGACCAGGCTTCTGGGCCTTTGCGTAGGCAATGGCCATTTTCGCAGCCTCTTCTACTACCCATTCAAAATTCTCTTGTCCTACAGAATTGACATCGGCATCCGGCGCAGGATTTCCAAAATCGATCGCATAAGGAATCCCATCTCTTACAGCAAATTCCACGGTATTGAAATCATAGCCTAATCCAGTACAGAGTCTTTGAGTATAATCCTTAACCGTCGCAAGTAGCTTTTTAGATGCGGGTGCTCGATCCACCACATATCTCAAATGATGAGGATTGCGAGGCTCATATTCCATGATTCTCACGGCTTTTCCTCCTAGGCAATACACTCTGAAATACTCATCAAACACGATTTCTTCTTGAAGGAGCATCACTAACTGTCCTGTTTCGGGATGTTTTTGGAAAAACTCCTCTTTATTTTCCAATCGATACACATTTTTCCATCCCCCACCAGCGTAAGGCTTCATATAGGCTGGAAAACCGACATAATTGAAGATTCCCTCCCAATCCAACGGTGCTACCAAATTGCGAAATGACTTCGCGGTAGTGTCATCAGGATGCTGTGCAGAGGGTAAAATGACTGTATTCGGCAGCGGAACGCCCAACGTATCTGCCAGACAATTATTAAAAAACTTATCATCCGCACTCCACCAAAAGGGATTGTTGATCACCGCAGTACCTGTGAGGGCTGCATTTTTCAGATAAGCTCTGTAGAAAGGAACATCCTGTGAAATCCTATCGATAATCACAGCATATTCCGTGAGCTGATTTTGCATAACCTTGTCGATACGGACTGGTTCGGCCACGATCCCTTTTTCTGCTTTTTGATTGACTCTTTCTACAAAGGCATGAGGAAATGTATCCTCCATTCCGAAAAGTATCCCGATTTTTTTCATATTGAATAAGGTGAAATTTTAAGTCTTAAGTAATTGAATTAGTGGTGATTAAAATTTAAGAAGCGATAGGTAATGAGGAAACATCTCTCGCCAGAGTGGCCAATCATGCTGCCTGTCCTGCCTGACATCTAGCCAGTGAGAAATATTTTTAGACT
>CALRRX020000388.1:0-4003 GCA_943370675.1 Reyranella massiliensis 521
CATGAACCACACGATGAAAAACTCTCAGCCTTACTTTCAGCCTAAAAAGCACCTCTTTGGTTGGTTATGGATGGCACTACTTTGCCTATCTCTTCCTTCTTTTAGCCAAACCTCTTCAGGCGATTGGCTGGTAGATGGCAAAACACGAAAAGCTGAAGTCATCCAGCTTAACCCTACCGAAATCCAACTCCGGAACGGACTGGTTCAGCGCACTTTTTTCCTCTCACCCAGCCCCGCTTGCTATGACTTTACCAATCTGATGACGGGAGCACAATTGCTCCGAACCATCATGCCTGAGGCAAAAGTCACCCTCAATGGAAAAAGCTATGAAATCGGAGCCAAACTTGACTTCAAGGAAAAGGGCTATTTCAAAAAGGAATGGCTGGCCTTGGTAAAAACTCCGGCGGAAAACTTCAAGTATGAGGGCTATACCGTCTCCGAAATCATGCCTTACTTCCCGACTAAGGTTGCGTTTTGGACAGGTCAACAGGAAAAAGCCAGTGGAAAGAAAGTCTCATTTTCCTACGCCCATGCTGATTTACCGGGGCTTTTGCTTCAGGTTCATTATGAGATTTATGACAACCTTCCGCTGATCGGCAAATACCTGACTTTGGAAAACAAAGGAAAAACCAGCATCCATATCGATCAGGTGGTAAATGAAATCCTGGGAACCGTCGAGGAAGAATCTGCCGTGGTGGGTGCTACCAAGGACATGAAAAAACCACATCAGCTTTATGTGGAAAACAACTTTGCCTTCAACAACGCCATGCATGCCGAACTCAGTGCACAGGCCACCCATTGGAAGCAGGACTCAAGCTACACCTCTCAAGTCAATTATGACTACCAGACACCAAGCACATTGGAAGTGTATCCTCAAAAAGGAATCGGAATCGACCTGAAAGCAGGTGACCGATTCCAGTCCATCCGCACCTACGAACTCGTCCTCGATAGCTACGACCGCGAGCGAAACGGGCTGGCTCGGCGGAAAATGTACCGGGCAATTGCGCCTTGGACGCAGCAAAACCCAATTTTCATGCACCTCGTGAGCAAAACTGACGATCAGGTGCGCACAGCCATCGATCAATGCGTGGATACAGGTTACGAAGCGCTGATTCTGAGCTTTGGCAGCCACATCAACATGGAGGACAACTCCCCCGAAAACATTGCGCGATGGAAATCACTCGCTGACTACGCCCATTCCAAAGGAATCAAAATCGGGGGGTATTCGCTCTTTTCTTCACGGACCATCGGACCCGAAACAGACGTCATCAGCCCAATTACTGGCAAACCGGGTGGAGCCTTCTTCGGAAATGCCCCTTGCTTGGCAAGTGAATGGGGATTGAGTTACCTTGAAAAACTGAAGTTCTTCTTCAGCCAAACGGGCTTTGACATCTTCGAAAATGACGGACCTTACCCCGGAGATGTCTGTGCTTCCCATGTTCACCCAGGTCACAAAGGATTGGAAGATTCTCAGTGGGTGCAGATGAACTTGCAAAAAGGCCTTTACCAATGGATGAATGCGCAGGGAATCTACATCAATGCGCCGGATTGGTACTTTTTGGATGGTACACACAAAATCGCCATGGGTTATCGCGAGGTCAACTTCTCCCTACCCAGAGACCGGCAAAAAATCCTCAATCGCCAAAACATCTTCGATGCCACTTGGGAAAAAACACCTTCTATGGGTTGGGGATTTGTTCCGCTTACTGCCTACCATGGCGGAGGAGCGGATGCGGTACTCGAACCGCTCAATGATCACTTGGATGACTACAAGCATCTGATGATGCAGTATTACGGCGCTGGGATTCAGGCTTGTTACCGTGGCCCAAGACTTTATGATACAGAAGCCACAAAAGCCATGGTCATTGAAGTAATTGACTGGTATAAAAAGTATCGAAACATCCTTAATGCCGACATTATCCGACTCAGAAGAGCAGATGGCAAGGATTGGGACGGCTGGATGCATGTGGATCCAAAAGGGAAAGAAAAGGCCCTGATCATGCTTTTCAACCCTAGCAGTGAACCGATGAAAAAGGAGTTAGCACTTCCTCTTTATTATACAGGCCTCAGCGACACCGCCCAAATCCGAGTGGAAGAAGGGAAAAGCCAAACAGTCAAACTGGAAAGAAACTACGATGCAAAAGTCACTGTGAATATCCCTGCAGGAGGATATACTTGGCTGGTGGTGGAGTAAAAAATCATCCTGACTCATGGCTTCTTCTGGCCCATTGGCCCATAGTTTTAACTATGGGACCAATGCTTAAGAACTGCACTCACACAATGGATTTATCCATTTCCCCCCTCAATCTGATGCATCTTCAAAAATGCGAGCAACTCCTCCTCGGGAGTCTGTTTGCTGTGATGCACTTTTTGATTTTGGATGTAGGTAAGAACTTTTGGCACAATCGACTCACTTACTGAGAAGACTGTAAATCCCGTTTGCCAAGCAAATTTGGCAGAAATCAAATCAGACTGATTCACGAAATGCGAACTGCTTCCTTTCACTTGCTTAAGCAGATCCGAGATAGATTTTTGAGGACTGAGTAAGATCAGACAATGGATGTGATCTGAAATGCCATTTATTGCTGCGACTTTACACCCCATTTCCTCGAACTCATTTTTGATGAAATCATAAAGAGCTGGTTCAAGCTTCTGAGAAATAAGGGGCTGTCTGTTTTTTGTGCTCCAAAGGAGATGGAGCCAGATTTTAGAAAAAGTGTGTGACATGAGTTCAAAAATTTAACACACTGTAAAATAAACTGTTGAAACAGTTTTTGAAAGAATGTTGAGTACTTTTTTCCCAAGGCTGAAGCCTTGGGCCAATTCTGAAGCCTTTAGCCAGTTCTGAAATCTTGAGACAATTCTGAAGCCTTGGGCCAAATCTGAAGTCTTGAGACAATTCTGAAGTCTTGAGACAATTCTGAAGCATTGAGCCAATTTTCTAAAGCCTTCAGCAAATTCTAAAGCCTTGGGCCAATTCTGAAGTCTTGAGACAATTCTGAAGCATTGAGCCAATTTTCTAAAGCCTTAAGCAAATTCTAAAGCCTTGGGCCAATTCTGAAGCATTGGGCCAATTTTCTGAAGCATTGGGCCAAATCTATAGCCTTTAGCTAGTTCTGAAGTCTTGAGACAATTCTGAAGTCTTGAGACAATTCTAAGCATTGGGCCAAATCTATTGCCTTTAGCTAGTTCTGAAGATTTCAGCCAAATCTGAAGACTAGAGCAAGGGTTTCAAATTAGAAACCTGCAAATCTTACATTCCAAAGGAATACTACCACTAGTCAAATCTTTAGTCATCAGGACAGAAAGTCTGCTCAAAAGCCTTATATTTTTTGAGGAAATCGGTTGCCCTCTTCTTTTAAAAAATTTTCGAATGCACTTAAAAAAAAACAGGCTTATTCTGCTCATTCTCATTCTTTTTACTGCTTTTCCGGCATTAGCCCAAGATTCTGCTGAGGCCAGCCCACTTTGGATCAGCCAACTTTTCGGACGACTTCACCCCATGTTGGTTCATTTTCCGATTGCGCTGATCCTCGTGGCTGTGGTGATGGAGCTTTTCACCCTTGGCAACTTCAGGCATTCCTTTCGTTCGGGCATCCGATTTATGGTCATTTTGGGAGCGATTTCAGCCGTTCTTTCCGCGGGAATGGGTTGGTTTTTGGCCGAAAATGAAGGCATCACCGGAAGCACTTTGGATTTGCATCGCATCATCGGGATGGCCAGTGCCGGACTGAGTGTTTTGCTGTTGGTTTTGCTTCGCAAAAGTGAATTGAACCCTTCCGTCTCCGCCATCAAAACGTATCGAACTCTCCTTTTTTTAAGCGGAATCGGAATTGGAGTGGCAGGCCACTTTGGAGCTTCTTTAACACATGGAGAAGATTACCTGACGGAGGTTTTACCACAGGATACGAACCAAGAAGCTCCCCAATCCCTGTCTGTGGATTTGGCAACATTCGCTTCTGAGCTTTCTCCGGAAAAAGAAATCCAGCTTGTAACCAATGTA
>CALRRX020000389.1:0-4002 GCA_943370675.1 Reyranella massiliensis 521
ATCTGAATTGATCTGTGCACTGCCTTTTTCAGGAATGACAATGGCGTCCACACCCGCACATTCGGCTGTTCGTGCGATAGCACCAAAGTTTCTCACGTCAGTGATGTGATCCAATACCAAAATCAAAGGCGATTTGCCAATGGCATAACACTGATCGATCACATTGTCCAGCGAAGCATAAGCAATCGAGGAGACCTGAGCGATTACTCCCTGGTGGTTTTTTCGGGTGATTCGGTTCAGTTTAGCATCCGGTACTCGCACCACAGGAAGGTGGGCAGACTTGCAGAGCTGCAGCAATTCCTTGATCAGGTCATTGTTCAACTCTTTCTGAACCAGTACTTTGTCGATTTCTTTACCGGCAAGGATGGATTCCATTACCGCTCGTGTTCCAAAAATAAAATCTTTGTCGTTGGCTCCTTTATCGATCAGAAAGCCATCCTTCCGCTTCTCCATTGGGAAATGTTTTTGAACCATACCGGCTGATAAGCTCTGGATCGGTTCAGGGTGTAGAAATGTGGGGTAAGTAGTGTTTTAACCCGAGCAAAGGTAAACCGAATTTTGGAAGTCTCGTCTATGCCGGCATAGGACCACACTTCCCTATCCTCGAAAAAGTTGACTTCCTGAGGAGGCCCCATCACGATATAAACCATGCCGCGGTCCGTTTTCCAGCCTTCTTTGAAGTCAGTAAATAAGATGTTAGAAAATTCAACCATTCGGAAATAGTTACGGATCAAGTCTTTGGCTACTTCTGGGTTGCGAGTGAGGTTGATCCAATATTCATCTAAAGCCTTTTTCTTATCCTGAGCCAAAATAAGGGTTTCGTGTTCTTTTCGTGTAGAAATGTACGTGACCATCTGTACCATTTCCTCCCAATCTTTCACTTTTGGGAAGGCATCGTGGACGGTTTTGAGGATGATTCCGGCTTGCGAACTCGTATCGGTTTGAAAGAAATAGTACCCTTCTTCAGACAGCTGCTTGGGAACATTGGCAAGGAAGTCTCCCTGATTTTCGACCTTGATTTCTTTGGAAACTTCTGCCGGACGCGTTTCCATCGGAGGAAACGGAACGTCAAACTGGGAAGGATAGAAATAAGAGTGAATGGCTGGTTTGGTAACCGTTTTGAAAAGCAAGGCTTCTCCTTTGGTCAGGTAGTTTTGATCAAATGGAATTTCATTGGAATAATAATAGCCAAAGTCAGGCTGATCAAACACAAAAGAACCTTTCAGATCCACATGTGATACATATTCATCTTGTTGCCTCGTATCCAAAACGGTCAATAAGGCTATGGCCGTGGCTTGGTCAGCGGGTAGTTCTACCGTCTTTTCAAATAGCCAATGACGATCCGTATCTGCCACCAAATCTTGTGAGGTAAGCAGGTTAGTCATCGAAGAAGTGATTTCCTGCTCGTAGGAAGACAGCAAGACATAAGAAAAGCTAAAAGTCTCGAAGTTCGGAGCCTCTTCGATTTTTTCGACCACAAACTGAAGCTTATAGGAAGTTGGAGAAAGCTTGATTGGAAGGATTTTTAAACCCAATCGGGAATAAAGGGAATACCTCAACGATTGATCGGTAGAGCTCAGTGTTTTCTGTGCAAAACCGGATTGGGGTAGTAGGAATGAAAAAAATAGAACAGGAAGGAGAAGAAGCTGTTTTTGATTCATCGGGTGTTGGTCTAGGGTTTTAAAAATTAGCCTTACTTTTGCCAAAATACTAAAATTTCGAATGGCTACCTATACAACGGAAATCGCCTCTGACAAGTTAATCAGCGACAATCCCATCCATCAAAGACTGCTCAAAGCCTACATCGCGGCAAAGCCTTGGATTTCAGGAAGTCTCCTGGAAATAGGTTGTGGAGAGGGTAGAGGAGTAGAACAATTGCTTCCTCTTGCCGATAGCTATATCGGGCTGGACAAAATCGGTGAAGTGATCGAGATGCTGCGTTCCAAGTTCCCTGGAGTAGATTTTAGACAGGCGGTTATTCCTCCTTTTTCTGGCTTTGAGGATAATTCCTATGATACCATCGTCAGTTTTCAGGTGATTGAGCACATTCCCAACGATCGACTTTTCCTTCAGGAAATCTACCGAATGCTCAAACCAGGAGGCAAAGCCATCATTTCCACACCAAACATTACCCATACGCTTTCCCGAAATCCTTGGCATGAGCGTGAGTACAAGCCTCAGGAGTTGATTGATTTGGCTGCCGGCATTTTTGACAAAGTGGAAGCCAAAGGAATCGGTGGAAATGAGAAAGTATGGACATATCATGAGGCAAACCGAAAATCCGTTCAGAAAATCATGCGATTTGACATTTTTGACCTTCAGCATAAACTGCCAGCCTCCGTGTTGAGAATGCCATATGAGATACTCAATCGAATGAACCGAAACAAACTTCATAAGCAGCAGGGAAGTGCCGTGGTGGAAATCACCCACGAGGATTATTTGGTAGTGGAGGATCCGATGAAAGGTCTGGATTTGTTTTACATCCTTTGGAAGAAGTAACATCACGGGTCACCCGCTATGCTGTCAGTTGACGAATAATCCTCCGATTTTGGGCAAGAAGACCGATGACCGATGACTGATACTTCGACTAGCCCATTACAGGGGGGGGAGATTCGCAAATGCAGGACCTTACCTCGAGTTTCTGACCTTAAGAAAATATAAAGGTTAGATCAAGGTATTTTAGGAATTAAATAGCTGCTAAGTGATAAAGCCAAAAAAAAAGCGAGTCCGTCGGACTCGCTTTTTTTTTGCTTTATTTCCTTTCCAAGATACTCGGTGAGGAGTCTTGGCTTCCTATCAGGCTTTCCAGTCGCTGCTTGAGTTTGTCAGCTTCTTCTTTATAGCCTCTTTCCTCAAGAAGTGGAATGAAATACTTCACCATTTCGATAGAAATCATCATGTCTCGATCGTAAGGTCTTCCTTCGGTGGTGTTGAACTCGATCATGTCGAGGGATCTTTTCGAGATCTTTTCGACGATGTCTAGTGCTTTTTCATCTTCCCCTACTTCAAAGAATAGCGGAACAGACTGCCCACTGCTCAGGTCATATGGCAAGGCTTCGTGAGGAATAGTTTCCAAACCGAAGTTGAGAAGTTTGGCGGCATCTTCCATTCGATCTTCATCGAGCAGGGCCATTGCGATGGAATTCAGTGCGCTGCGGTGATTGGAAGCAAATCTTCTGTATTCCTCATCCAAGTAGGTGTTTGGATCATTCATGCCACGGAAAGAGAAGTTTTCCATGTAGTTTTTCATCGCCAAATCGGTATTGACTAATTCATCGCGCACATATTCTGGCTTTTGGACTGGAAGCAGTCGATAAGCCATTCCTTCCATGACCACATGCTCGCTGATGTTTAGGCCAATGGTGGATAGGGACGTATTGTTGAAATAGATCGGCCTTTCCCAATTGTTGCTGACAATCAAATCGATCAGCATCATGGTTCCTTTGGTGACGTAATTGCCCTTCAGCTGTAGGTTCATCTGAGGGACAAAAAGGTCCTTGAACTTAGGCGGAACGATCTCGTCATTGGCGATAAAGCTGCTATCTACTTCCAAGATCAGGTTGCGGGAAGGAACCATGTTGACTATGCTTTTTCCTCCGGTTTTCACCTTTAGCACCTCAGATCCTTCATTGAGCAACTTGAGGTATTCACGTGCCGAAATGGCTTGAAGTCCTTCTTTTTCGATCAGGTAAAGCACATCGTTCGTGCCTTTCTGATAGCGCTCTTTGGTAAGTGAAAAAGGAAGTGGAGCAGATTGCTCGGCTTGCTTGGTCATTTGCTCCACATACCAATCGGTGTCGAAGTAGCTCAATACGATGACTCGGACATCGGTACGGAAGCCTTCCACTTCCTGCACATACCAAAGCGGGAAGGTATCATTATCTCCACCTGTAAACAAAATGGCATTTGGTGCGCAAGAGGCGAGGAAGTTTCTGGCAGAATCCACGGAGAAGTAGCGGCCGGTTCGGTCGTGGTCATTCCAGTTTTCGGATGCCATCAATC
>CALRRX020000390.1:0-3995 GCA_943370675.1 Reyranella massiliensis 521
CCAAAAAGTCGCATTTTTTCAATTGTAGCTTGGTCACTTCCTACACTGCATGCCCCCACCGAGCAGCAGGATGCGATCAAACTTGCTGTTTTTTGTCGGATGATCTCGTAATAGATATCCTCATCTACGTCGAGTTTTCGAGCTTTATAGCTTTGCAATAGCTCGCCTTCCGACATTTCTTTTACGGCATTGGAGACAATTCTTAGCAGATCAAAATCCCCATACTCTACACTCAAGAGCAAACCTCGTGAGAGTAAATAATCCCCAACTAAGACCGCAATTTTATTTTTCCATAGTGCATTGACCGAAAAAAATCCCCTACGGTAATTGGCATCATCCACCACATCATCGTGTACAAGTGAAGCAGTATGGAGTAGCTCGATCAGGGCTGCACCACGGTGTGTGGACTCATTGATTGTACCGCATACACCCGCCGTCAAAAAAACAAACATCGGGCGCATCTGCTTGCCTTTGCGCTTGACGATGTAGTTGGTGATATGGTCTAGGAGCTTGACCTTACTTTTCATAAAGTCCCGAAACTTATGTTCAAACTGGGCCATTTCGGCCTCAATAGGGACTTGAATTTGTTTTAGGTCTGGTTTCATCAGGATATAGCGACGTAAAAATAACATGCTTTACGGCACAGACAAGGGTTTATTTGACCACTAAATGAGAAACAAGCTCATTTGAAAATCGTTCAGTCATTTTTTGTAATTTGTTAAGGGAGGGCAATAGTCTTCATTCAACTTAACACCCAAATCATGAAAAATTTTCAGATTGAAATCAAATGGGGACTGATTTTCATTTTATCCGGATTGGTCTGGATGGGTATGGAAAAGAGCCTCGGTTGGCATGATGCGCTCTTGGAGCAACACGCCTCGTTGACCATGTTTTATGCACCGATCGCAATTGCGCTTTATGTCTTTGCACTAAGAGACAAGAAGAAATCCTATTTCAATGGGAAAATGACCTACCTCCAGGGCTTGATTTCAGGGCTGGTAATCACGCTAGTGGTGGTTATTTTAACTCCTCTGAGCCAATACATTTCACATGAATACATTTCTCCCGATTACTTTCCCAATATTCAAAAGCTATCTGTAGAAAAGGGGGAAATGACTCAAGAAGAGGCTGAAATCCATTTTTCTTTAATGAGTTACATTCAGCAGTCTGTGGTTTTTGCTGCGTTTATGGGACTACTGACTTCCGCGATCGTAGCGATTTTTACGAAATCGGGAAAATGACCTTCTAGACCATCTCAGTAATGAACCACTTGGGATGGTCTTTTTATTATCTTTGAGGCCTTTTACCAACCCTATCACCACTTGGAGGAGAACTACATCAAACATCGGTACGCTCCCATTTTGCCTAAAAAGGACGAATGGCCTGTGGTAAAATTGGCTCGAGAACGCAAAGAATTTATAAAAAGGGTTGCCGAGCTGGCAGAGTCTAAAATCCTGCTGCTAAATGGCAAAAACCCAGAAGTTCTAAAAGAGGAACTGGAGACCACGCTCTACAGGGAAAAGCTGCGCATCAAGCAGAATTCTTGGGCGGTGGATCCGGATGATGAGGGTGAGTTTTGGGGCGAGGTCAAATCGGCACTTCTTCAGATCAATGCCGATTCGGGATTAACAAAGGCCAAGCGATTAGAAGCCTATCAGCAAGTATTAAGTAAAATTACTTCTCGCTATGCTGAGGAAATTGCCTCGAACTTCAAAGCTTCCCATTACAAGTTTACACGGAGCATGGTCACTTTTGGCTTTGGTCGATTGCTAAATGCCGCTCGCGTAAAAGGATTCAAATCTATCTTCAGTAATCAATACACTCTTCAGGACAAAATACAGATTACGGGTCAGACCGACCAGATCCGGGATTTGGCGACTAAGGGCACCATTGTGATGGTTCCTACCCACTTTTCCAATCTGGATAGTATTCTTATTGGATGGATCATTTCAGTTTTAGGAATGCCTCCCTTTATCTATGGCGCAGGACTAAACCTGTTTAATATTTCGATTTTCGCCTATTTCATGAATGCCTTAGGTGCGTATAAGGTGGATAGAAGAAAGAAAAATTCGCTTTATCTCGAGACCTTAAAGACCTACTCCAAAGAAGCGATTCAGTTCGGTTGCCATTCGCTATTCTTTCCGGGAGGAACCCGTTCCCGCAGCGGGATGATCGAATCTAAGCTTAAACTCGGATTGCTTAGTACTGCCATCGAGGCCCAGCGCGCCAACTATCAAAACGGCATTCAGGACATATCAGGTAAGGTCTTTATCGTTCCAGTGACGATCAATTACCATTTTGTGTTGGAAGCTCCGAGTTTGATCCAGGATTACCTGAGTATTACAGGGCAGGAGCGCTACTACAAGGAGAATGATGAGTTTTCTACCTCTTACAAAATCTCCAAGTTTCTGCTGAAGTTCTTTACCAAGGGTTCAGATATCTCAGTCTCGATAGGCCGTGCGATGGATGTATTGGGAAACTATGTAGATCAGGATGGTAATAGCATAGACAAGTGGGGAAGGACGATTGATACCCGTGACTATTTTGTTTCTGGAGGAAAAGTGACCGTGGATGGGCAGCGGGAGGAGGAATATACCCACATGCTCGGCAAGCGAATCGTCGAGGAATTTCATAAGATCAACCGAGTATTCAGTTCGCATTTGGTGGCTTTTGTAGCCTTTGAACTGATCAAAGCCAAAAACAGAAAGCTTGATATTTTTGATTTGATCCGCTTGCCAGACGAGGATCTGACTCTCGGCTATGAGGAGTTTAAATCAGGTTGTCAGCTAGTTTTGGATAGGATCACTGAGCTTAAGGCTCAAGGAAAAATCGATATGGCACCACATCTTAAAAGAGATATGGATACGGTAATTGACCATGGATTGGACAATGTGGGAATGTACCACGCCAAGCGACCTTTGCTTAAGGATAAGCAAGGAAAAATCGTCACAGAGGACATGAGCTTGCTTTATTTTTATCACAACAGACTACATGGATATGGCCTCGAGAAACTCTTCTAAACCCAAACCAATTGGTGTAGTCGGAGTAGGAAGCTTCGGTACAGCTATTGCCAATATGTTGGCAGAGAAAAATGAGGTGCTAGTTTATGCCCGGAAGCAGGAAGTAATTGACGAAATCAATACCTCTCATACCGCATACGGAAGAGAGTTGACTTCCACGATAAGGGCTACTTTTTCACCTGAAGAGCTGTGTCAACAGTGTGAAATTCTCTTTTTCATGGTGCCTTCTTCGGCTTTTGTTGAGGTGACCCAGACCTTCGCTCCCTTTTTGCATCCTTATCATTTGGTGATTCATGGGACAAAAGGTTTGGCACTTAACCTGCCAAACGGGGAGACCTTAGATACGGTCAAAAAGCTCCAGCGAAACCAAATCATGACCATGAGTGAGGTCATTGTGCAAGAAACCGTTGCCGTGAGGGTTGGCTGTCTGGCTGGTCCCAATATTTCAAAAGAACTCAGTCTTGGTCAGCCGGCTGCCACCGTAATTGCCAGCAAATACAATGAGGTGATTCTTGAGGGACAGCGATTGCTTCGATCCGAGCGATTCCAAGTCTATGGCAACTCTGACATCATCGGGGTAGAGCTCAGCGGGGTTTTGAAAAATATCATTTCCATCGCAGCGGGAGCATTGGCTGGTTTGGGGTTGGGAGAAAACGCCAAAGGACTTTTGATTTCCAGAGGAATGGTGGAGATGGTTCACCTGAGTAAAGCGCTGGGTGGAAGCGTACAGTCGGTCATTGGCTTGGCAGGGATAGGAGACTTGGTGACGACTTGCAATTCAGTGGATTCGCGAAATTTCACCGTGGGGTATCGCCTGGCAAAAGGAGAATCTCTAGATCAGATATTGGAAACCATGGAAGAAGTGGCCGAAGGGGTGAATACCATTCGGATCATTGATGCCTTTATCAAAACAGCGGGCATCCGTGCCCCTATTACTGAAAACCTTCACCGTGTCCTTTTCGAAGATCTTTCCAT
>CALRRX020000391.1:0-3986 GCA_943370675.1 Reyranella massiliensis 521
GAGGAGCTATTATGCCTGTCTACGATGCACTTTACGACTATCATGAGCAAATCAAGCATGTGTTGACCCGCCACGAACAGGGAGCTATTCATGCTGCCCAAGGTTACGCAAGGGTATCAGGAAAAGTGGGAGTTTGCTTGGCTACTTCAGGTCCAGGAGCCACAAATCTGATCACCGGATTAGCGGATGCTCAAATTGATAGCACGCCACTCGTCTGTATCACAGGTCAGGTAGCAGCCCATCTTCTAGGTACTGACGCTTTTCAGGAAACTGACGTGGTGGGGATTTCGATGCCTGGCACCAAATGGAATATTCAAGTACGAAGAGTAGAAGACATCGCGCCAGCGATTGCCAAAGGATTTTACATTGCGCGTTCGGGTCGTCCAGGACCTGTGCTAATTGATATAACCAAAAATGCCCAAGTGGATTTTGGGGAGTTTAACTACGTGCCTTGTCAGGGTTTCAGATCTTATAAAACCCATCATCCTGTCGAAAAAACAGCTATTCAGCAGGCAGCCGAATTGATTAATGAGGCAGAAAGACCATACTTGCTATTTGGACAAGGTGTCGTTTTAGGAAATGCAGAGGCTGAACTCAAGTTTTTCTTGGACAAATCCGGAATTCCTGCTGCATCTACTCTTTTAGGGTCAGGTGCACTTTCTCAAGATCATCCTAATTATGTGGGCAAGCTCGGAATGCATGGCAACTATGCGCCAAACTTGCTGACCAATCAGTGTGACGTGTTGATTGCGGTAGGGATGCGATTTGACGATCGAGTGACAGGGGATCTGAAGCGCTATGCCAAGCAAGCCAAGGTAATTCACCTCGAATTAGATCCTTCAGAGATCAATAAAAATGTCAAAACTGCAGTAGCGGTACAGGGCAATTGCAAAGAGAGCCTAGCTATGCTTACGGAAGCTATCCAAGCCAAAAAGCATGACTCTTGGATGGCTAGATTCAGAGAGTTGGAAGAGCAGGAAAGAGCAGCTGTAGTCCAGCACGACATCACACCTACCAAAGAAGGGCTTACCATGGGTGAAGTGATTCACCAGATCAATCAATACAAAGCAGATGATGCGGTTTTGGTAACTGACGTAGGTCAGCACCAAATGATTGCCTGGAGGTACTTTAATTATAAAAAGCCTAGAACTCAAGTCACTTCAGGTGGATTGGGCACCATGGGTTTTGCTCTACCTGCGGCTTTGGGAGCACAGTTGTTTGATTATTCAAGGCAGGTGATTTGTGTGGTTGGAGATGGTGGTATTCAAATGACGATCCAAGAACTCGGTACCATCAAACAAACCAAGGCTCCAGTAAAAATTGTCCTGTTGAATAATAACTACCTCGGCATGGTGCGTCAATGGCAGCAAATGTTTTTTGACAAGCGCTATTCTTTCACAGAATTGGACAATCCGGATTTCATCATGCTCGCTGAGGCCTATGGCATCAAAGCACAAAAAGTGTCAGATAGAGCAGACCTTCAAGAGGCTGTGGAAGACATGCTGATCCATGATGGTCCATATTTCTTGGAAGTGGTGGTAGAAAAAGAAGACAATGTATTCCCAATGATCGCTACCGGCTGTTCCGTCGAGGAGGTCAGATTAAGCTAATTCAAACCTATGAAGCGTTATACCATTTTTGTCATTACCGAAAATTTCATTGGGATTCTCAATAGAATCACCATCATTTTCACCCGAAGAGGCATCAACATCGATGCACTCACTGCTTCAGAAAGCAGAATCCCCGGTATCCATAGAATCACCATTGAGGTGACTGTCAATGAAGATACGGTCATCCAACTAGTTCATCAGATTGAAAAAATCATCGATGTGATCAAGGCCTTTTATCATGAAGACGAAGGGGTGGTTTATCAGGAAATCGCGCTTTACAAGATCCCAGTTTCCCGCTTGGACGGTGGCTTGGAAAAAATCATCCGTCAGCACAATGCCAAAATCATTGCCGCTGAACCGGACTTCGTGGTCCTCGAATTGACGGGACATAAGGAGCAGACTCAGGAGCTTTTGGAAATCCTCAAAGGCTATGGTCTCCTCGAATTTGCCCGATCCGGTCGTGTGGCTGTGGCCAAACGAATGTTGACTATCGAATCCTTTATCAAGTAAAATCTCAAACCTGTTTAAAAATCTAATCAATCCAACACTATGAAATCTAGCCTGTTGAAGAATTTTAGCCGTTAGGCTGACTTCATACTAGGTAAGATTCCATTAAGCCTTTAAAAATCAAACTGTAAACTTATGAAATTGAAATTCGGAAGCGTTGAAGAAAACGTAGTAACCAGGGAAGAATTTCCCTTGGAAAAAGCTAGAGAAGTCCTCAAAAACGAAGTGATCGCAGTAATCGGTTATGGAGTTCAGGGGCCAGGTCAAGCTTTGAATTTGAAAGACAACGGCTTCAACGTGATCGTGGGCCAGCGTAGCGGCTCTAAGACTTGGGACAAGGCCATTGCTGACGGCTGGGTTCCGGGTGAAACGCTTTTTGAAATCGAAGAAGCTTGCGAAAAAGGCACTATTCTTCAATTCTTGCTTTCAGATGCTGGTCAGATTGCCCTTTGGCCAACGGTGAAAAAGCACCTTTCTCCAGGTAAAGCGCTGTATTTCTCTCATGGCTTTGGAGTCACTTACAAAGACAAAACAGGCATCATTCCTCCAGCTGATGTAGATGTGATTTTGGTTGCACCAAAAGGATCAGGTACTTCCTTGAGAAGAATGTTTGTAGAAGGTCGTGGTTTGAACTCCTCTTATGCAATCTATCAAGATGCTACCGGAAAGGCGAAAGATAGAGTAGTCGCTTTGGGTATCGGAGTAGGTTCAGGTTACCTTTTTGAGACAGATTTCTATCGTGAAGTTACTTCTGACTTAACTGGCGAAAGAGGAACGTTGATGGGAGCCATCCAAGGAATTTTTGCCGCTCAGTACGAAGTGTTGAGATCCAATGGGCACACTCCTTCTGAAGCATTCAATGAGACGGTTGAAGAATTGACACAGTCTTTGATGCCACTTGTGGCTGAAAACGGAATGGACTGGATGTATGCCAACTGTTCTACTACCGCCCAGCGTGGTGCTTTGGATTGGTGGAAGCCTTTCCGCGATGCCACTAAGCCGGTTTTTGAAGCACTTTACAATTCTGTGAAAACAGGTGTAGAAGCTCAAAAGTCGATTGATTCCAATTCTAAGCCTGACTACAGAGAAAAGCTGGAGGCTGAATTGAAAGAATTGAGAGAATCAGAAATGTGGCAAGCGGGTGCAGTAGTGCGCCAGTTGAGACCAGAAAATAATTAAGAAACCCAAACCCTTAACTTGTATGAGTGAAAAGCTGTGGATATTCGATACAACGCTTCGTGACGGTGAGCAGGTGCCTGGTTGCCAGCTCAATACCCAGGAAAAGATCATAGTAGCCAAGGCGCTTGAAGCCCTCGGTGTAGATATCATCGAAGCAGGATTTCCGATTTCCAGTCCGGGAGACTTTAATTCCGTGCAGGAGATTTCAAAGGCTGTTTCCAATCCCATCATCTGTGCGCTTTCCCGCGCGGTAGAAAAGGACATTGAAGTAGCTGCAGCTGCCCTCAAGTATGCCAAAAAAGGCAGAATTCATACGGGAATCGGGGTTTCTCCATATCATATTCAATACAAGCTGCGCTCCACCCCTGAGGATATCATTCGTCGGGGAGTGGCTGCAGTGAAATTCGCAAAGCGATTTGTGGAGGATGTGGAATTCTATGCCGAGGATGCCGGACGATCTGAGCCGGATTTTCTTTACAAGATCATCGAAGAAGTCATCAAGGCCGGTGCAACTGTGGTTAATATTCCGGACACTACGGGCTATACACTTCCAGAACAGTACGGCGCCATCATCGCTGGCTTGAAGAATAATGTGCCAAATATCGACCGGGCAATTATCGCTACCCATTGTCACAATGACCTTGGGATGGCTACAGCAAATACGGTTGCAGGCGTACAGCATGGTGCTCG
>CALRRX020000392.1:0-3981 GCA_943370675.1 Reyranella massiliensis 521
TCATCTCCCCGGAAATCAGCAATTCCCCGGCACGGTAATGCCCGATTTGCTCTGCTAGAAAGACGGAAACCAAGGCAGGGACAAATCCGATTTTTGCTTCGGTATAGCCAAAAAGTGCATCCGAATCGGCAAAGGCGAAATCACAGACCGTCACCAAGCCACAGCCTCCTGCCAGGGCATGACCTTGAACTTTGGCAATGACCACTTTGGGAAACTCATATATCTGAGCAAAGAGGCGCTTGAGGCGATGGCTATCTTCCAGATTTTCTTCAAAGGTGAAATCTTGGAGAGATTGGATGTATTCCAAGTCTGCACCTGCACAGAAGGCTCTTCCCTTGGCTTGCAGAATGACCACTTTTACATTGGGATCAGCTTCCATCTCGGAAAAGGCTGCTGCCAATTCGGTAATCATCTGTGGGCTCAAGGCATTTCTTTTTTCGGGTCTATTGAGAGTGATGAATCCCAATTGATGATTTACTTGGGTAAGTACAGCGCGTTCCATGGTGTGTGGACTTTAGGATGATAAATTAGGTTTAGAAAAAAGCTTAGGCAAACCGGATTCTAGAAAATTGCCCGAAAGCCTACATTTTGATTCAAATTAGGATCGGTTTGAATCTTTTCTCCTGAATTATCTCTGCGAAAATCCTGAATTTTCTCAGGCTTTTTTCCTCCCCAAGTGATTTCATTTTTTCCTGGAAAAAATCTCAGATCTAAACCCGGAAACCAAACGGCAGAATCTACCAAAACCCCTCGCATCGGTTCGGGCATGGCTGCCCTTTTTTCGATAAGCCTATTCGGATCTATGGAAAAAGAGAGTTGATTGGGAGGAAAACTCTGATTCCATGAAAGGTGACGGTCGCCAAGCTTTATGTCCAAAATCGTTTCCTTATCTCCTCTTTTGAAAAACCAAAGCTGCTCAGTTGGACGATTGATTTCCCGTATGAGACCTTCTACTCCCCAACTAGCAAAAAATACCATTGCCAAAACGACCAGCTTTTTCCGGTTGCCCAATTCCCAATTGCCCCAAATCAAGAGTAAAATCCAGACCAGCACCATCCCTGAAAAAGTGATGGTCAGCCGGTCGATTTTTCCCAAAGGCAAAAGTTGGATAAAGAAGGTGATCTGATTTTGGATGTAAATCATCCAATTCACCAACCATCCCATGACCTCACCCAACATCGGGATCCAACCCAAAAACAAAAAGGGAACCCCAACCGCCATAATCAGAAATGCGAGCGGAACCACAATCAAATTGGCAAGCAGGAAGTAGGTAGGAAACTGATGGAAATAGAAAACGGAAAGCGGGAATGTGACAAGCTGAGCTGCTAAACTTACAGCGGCTGATTGCCAAAAGTACTCAAGCACCACATTGCCGGGAATCCACCATCGCAAAATCACAGGCTGCAAACCCACAATACCAGCCACCGCTAGGTAGGACAGTTGAAACCCCACATCAAAAATCACCTCCGGCTCAACCACCATCATGAGCATGGCTGAGAATGCCAACACATTCCAAATAGAAGGCTTTTTCTTGCGCATCTGACCAGCAGTGACCAAAGAAAACATGGTAGAAGCACGCACCACTGATGGAGAAAAGCCCGTCATCACCGCGTACAACCAAATCAATACTACCACGAACACCAGATATGCTCTTTTGATTTTAGAATCGCCTTTAAACCGCTTTAGCGGAAGCAAAAGAATGGCGTAAATGATCCCGACATGAAGTCCCGAAACCGCCAAGATATGCATGGTCCCTGTCTCGGAATAGGCATTTTTGATCTCTTTATCGAGTGACTCTTTTTGACCAAGCAGCAGGGCTTTGGCGATCTGTTTGGATTCGGAAAACTCAACCTTTTGATCAATAAGATTGGAAAGTGACTTACCTAATCGATCTATCGCCAACTCAAGACTTCTGGTATTGGAAGAATCAACTTTTACCAAACCTGAGCGGATAAATTGACGGAAATGGATTTCTTTTTTGGCCAAAAAACCCCGATAATCAAACTCATCGGGAAAGGATGGAGCAGGAATAATTTCGGGAATTTTGTTGACCAAAACCACTTCCCCGGGCTGAAGTGAGGAGGAAAGTTGATGGTAGATCAATACTTTGGTATGAGCCTTTCTCCATTTAAGACTGTCTCGGATGGAAAGTACTTCCAACAGATTCTCTGTGGAGTTGGGTTTTTGGATATCAAATCGCTTTACCTCTGCCAAGTACATCGTGGCTCCTTTCCAAGCATCCGATGGCAGCGCAGCTTCTTTTTTTTCAGATCCAAGAAAGCACCCCAGCAAAAGTAATAGTAGATACGCCAAGCTACTGGTGAGTCTAATGGAAGCTAGAGTTTTCTTCGCGACCCCAACCAAATAGATAATCCAAACTACACCAACTAAACCCAGGAAAATCAACCCAATCCCTGCCGGTAAAAACCTGGAAAGGAGAATACCAGCCATCAAAAAAGGCAGGTACCTTAAAAATGGAAAGTCAGCAAATCTCATTTTTGAAAAAATTAAACCTTAAGGTAAAACTATTCAGGCAAAAAAAAGAGCCTTTCGAGGCTCTTTAAGAATAAATTCAGGAAGATTTAAAATCGATAGCCTAAGCTGAATCCACCGTTTAATTCAACTGGAGTAAAGCGCTCATTGGCAGCCTCTCCAAATCCACGACCTACACTCGCATAGGGCCCAAAAGCAAAATGCTCAGAAACTTCCCACTTGTACCCAAATCCTGCTCCCAGAATAAAGGAAGTCATGTCTGTAGTCGTAATTCCACCCGAATTGGTAGGTTCCTCGAACTCTCCAAATCTGATTTTGGCAAATGGATAGATGTGAAAACGACCATTTGGCTTGTTGCCAAAGTAAAAATTGAGCGCAGTCATCGCCGAATTGGTTTTGTATTTTTTTCCATTACCCTCGGAATTAAATCCAAATCGGTCATTGGCTAATACCTGAAATTCGAGTGAATGGCTTTCGCTGAGATAACGCTCATAACCAATCTCAAATGAACCTAAAAGGATGAGATTTAGAAAATTGACTTTCAGCTCATTTTCAAAAGTGCCTATGTTGGGATTACGTGTGCCTGAGGAGGAAATGACTTGCTGCCCAAATCCAGCAACTCCAAGACAAACGACAAGAAGAAATGATAAAATAGATTTTTTCATAAAAGGAAACAGTTGGTTTGATTGACAAAGTAACAATGATCAAGCCAACTGCATTTTGTAATGTTGGATGAAACATTCCTCAAACTGGTCACCCACTTTTTCAAACCCGAACTTGGAATAGAGTCCAACAGCCGAAAGTTGAGCATGGAGGTACTTGATTTTACCGGCAGCTTCGGGATGGGAATTAATATCTTTCAAAACTTCTGCAACTAGAGCTTGGCCTATTCCCTGCCCTCTGTATTGACTAAGTATTGCAAAACGCTCCAGTTTGACTCCATAATCTGTCACTCTCCAGCGGGCTGCCCCGACAGGAGTTTCATCCAAATAGGCAATAAAGTGATGAGAAGTCTCTTCGAAATTATCTCTTTCCTGAGCTGGATTTACATTTTGCTCTACTACAAAGACCTGATTCCGGATAGCGAAAGCCTCTTGAAGAAGGGTATTATCCGTTATTTTTTCTACCCTGAGACTCATTTCTGTATTGTTCCCTTTCCTCCTGATTTTTCTCGTAGGCCTCAATAATCGCTTTTACCAATTTGTGGCGGATGACATCCTTTCCGCTGAGGTTGACGATTCCGATTCCTTTCACATCTTTCAAAATTCGTAAAGCTTCGGACAATCCGGATTTTTGTCGGACAGGTAGATCGACTTGAGTTTGATCCCCGGTGATGATTACTCGGGAATTGGGCCCCATACGGGTAAGGAACATTTTGATCTGCTCGCTAGTAGTATTTTGTGCCTCATCCAAGAGCACAAATGCGTCATGGAGAGTCCGTCCACGCATGTAGGCAAGTGGGGCAATTTCAATGACTCGGGTTTCTTG
>CALRRX020000393.1:0-3980 GCA_943370675.1 Reyranella massiliensis 521
ATGGGAAATAGATGGAGGCTGGGCCCTGCGGTCAGACATGAGCTTTACTGCCAACTTATCCGCCGCATCAAAAAGCTATGGCACAGGTGGTTCGATGGCGAGATTCACGCTGATGGACGGACATTTGTATGCAGTGGATGAATCCAAGATGAGGGTTTTCAATGTACAGACCCCATCCGAGCCCAAATTCATCAAGCCAATCGATTTGGGCTGGGGAATCGAGACAATTTTCCCATTTCAAGGGAAACTTTTTATTGGATCAAACCGGGGAATGCACATCTATGATGCCTCTATGCCTCAATCTCCCACTCGAATGGCGGTATATGAGCACGTAGTAGCCTGCGACCCTGTCGTGGTCAATGAAGAACATGCCTTCGTAACACTTCGAAGCGGAAACTTTTGTGTAAATGGAGTCAATGAGCTTCAGGTCATCGATATCAAAAATCCTTATGCCCCAAAACTAAAAAAAGCTTATCCAATGCTGAATCCTCACGGATTGGGATTGGCGGGGGATTTCCTATACGTGGCCGAAGGAAAGCACGGGCTTAAAAGCTTTAATGTGAAGGACGTCATGGCTGTTGACAAAAACCAAATGGAGTTTTTGGAAAACATGAAATCAGTCGATCTAATTCCTGGGCCGAAATCTCTTATTGTAATCGGACCAGACGGCATCTGCCAATACGACTACAGCACTCCTTCCAAGCTCAGAAAACTCAGCTGCATCCAAGTCACCAATCCGATCATTATCAGCTAAGGCCATGCGATCCAAAGTCTTTTGTCTGATTTTACTCCTGTTCTTTTCCTATGTCCGATCGTTGGCACAGAGCAATGACTATTTCCATCAAACAGAGGTGGGATTTCTTTGGGGAAAAGGAATTAAAAATTGGGATGGGAAGTATCTCAATCGGATGGATGTGAGTGTTTCTACTTTTCATGGGGTGAAAATTTCTCCACATCACGTCTTGGGTTTTTCTTTCGGCTACGATAAGTACGACCAAATTGAATTGATTCCAATCGCTTTGGGATGGAGAGGTTTTTTGGGAAAAGAAGAAAAGCAGCGACTTTTTGCCGGATTGGATTTTGGTGGTGGAGCGGCTTTTTTGGAGAAAAAAGAAACCACACAATGGAGCACTAGCTGGTATGAAGGAGGGATGATGGTTCATCCCATGCTTGGAGTAAAGCTTCCTGCTAAAAAAGGAAATTGGGCACTATCTGCGAGTCTTGGCTATAAAAGACAACAGGTCTCCTATTTTCAGGGATTTCTGGATGGAAGTGGTCGGTCCACTAATGCACTTTCGAGTACCACTAGCTTGCCTAGTGGCTTTTCCTCATTCAATGAAACCAACTACCTTTTTCACAGCTTGGTGTTCCGAATGGGCGTCATGTTCTAATGGATCGAAGGCTTGAACCATTTCACTGCGTTGTGAAAATAGATCTTGTCTATCACCTCCTTAGGTAGTTTTAATCCTTGGAAAGGCCCGGTCACTTCGGGAACCTCCATCGTCTCATCTGTAGCAAGATATTTCCAATCCCTCATCCAAGTAGCTTTTGCGTTGATTTTGACACGATTTGGATCCGGATTACCTGAAATCCCCAAGTCTGTCCCATAGATCAGACGGTCTTGGTATTTGATCATGAACTCACGGATTTTTTCCCGATTTTTTTGACTTTGGTATTGAAGATGGCCAATTCGAGCAGCCATGTCCACCGCAAAATTAGGATAGAGATCCAGTCGCTTGGCGAGTTCGTCCACATTCCACTCCAAACTCCCCAAATGAGCTCCTACAAATCGGATGTTGGGAAATTTGGCCAGCAGTCTATCCCGAGCATCAATCTGCTCTTCGTAACTCGGGTACTCCGGATGAAGGTACATGTGGTACTCAGGATGCTCTTTGAAATAGGTTCGGTCATTATTCACGGTCATTTCCTCCAGAGGCAACCAGCAATTTTTAGGCTCTCCCAAGTGCGCCATCAGCGTTTTGCCCTGAGCCTCCACAAATCTAAAAATGGGTTCCAACCTAGGGTGATCCGCCATGATAAAAGCTCCCTTTTCATCCCGATAAGTCATCCCGATATTTTTCCAGATTTTGATCCCAATAGCTCCTTGCTCAAATGTGGCCGCGATCCGCTTGATCTCCTTTTCTGCCCAATCCGGCTCATTCCAATTGGCTAGAGAAATTGTGGAAAGGAAATCGATATGGGAGGGATTGGCACTTTTTTGAAGGAGTGAAAGCCAGATTTGCTCAGGAAGCGGCGGATAGCTTGGCACATCGACATTGACGGTTAGCAGGAAAAAATTAGCTTCTTTCCCAGCTTCCATGAGCGCAGTGCTTTCCGAATTGTGATGGGTATGGGTATCGATCTTTTTGACTTTCTGAAAATCCTCTAAGCTGTAATACTGCTCCTCAGAATCAATCAAAAGCCCTAAGACAAAAGGAGCAAGAAAAGGAATCAATAGTGAAATCATAGTGGATTATTTTGGGTGTCCACTAAAGTTAAAAAAATACAGTGCTTTTCGCTTTAAAAGCGGGCAATTACATCAGCCTTTTGATCGTCCACACGATCAATGCAAAGAGGAAAACCAAGATGGAAATCTTGTTGATCCCGTGCATCATGCGGAGATTGAAGTTGGTCGGCTTGTTTGGGTCAGGCTTTCGGAAAATGCTGACGAAGTAATTTCCAACCTCACCCAATTTGAAGAATTCTTTGACTTGGTTTTTCTCAGACATGATACTTGAGTTTTATGCTTTAACCCAATTTAGGTGAAATTGATTTCCTTTTTAAAAATTGAGATTGTGAAATACAATTGAAATAAAAACCGCTTCCCGGTATGAAATACCCAGGGAAACATTGTATTTCAACTGTATTTCAACTGTATTTCTTTTTAAATCGTCTCCGGCTCGATCCACATCCCATCTTCCCGGATGATGTTGATCAACTCGTCCACGGCTTTTTCCGAAGGCACGGATTTTTTCATGACTTCTTTTCCTTTGTAAAGGGTGATTTTTCCTTTACCTGAACCCACATAGCCATAATCAGCGTCCGCCATTTCTCCAGGGCCATTGACAATGCAACCCATGATTCCAATTTTCACACCTTTCAGGTGGTCGGTCCGCTTACGTATCATGGCAGTCGTTTCCTGCAAGTCAAATAGGGTACGTCCGCAAGAAGGACAGGATATGTATTCCGTCTTGGACATACGGGTACGGGCTGCCTGAAGCACTCCAAAGCTTACCGAATTGTGCAACTTGATCTGATCCAAGACTTCTTGGCGTGTATGATCACCTTCTTTTTCCAAGGAAATCAAGATCCCATCACCTAATCCATCTACTAATAATCCACCCACATCGGTAGCCGAATGGAGCATGGTCATATCTGCGCTTTGATCCGGATAGCTCACTTTGACTACGACAGGCAATTCACATTTCGCCTCCAAAAGACTTACAAAAGCCCTTCTCAATGCTGGCATACTGTGAGAATTGGAAGTTTTCAGGATCAGAATAGTATCTTTTCTTCCCTCTACTGCTGGAATGACCGATTCGATTTCGGTGTCTTCCACTTCGAGAAAATTGAGCTCAGCGTGGAATCTCTCCGCCTGCTGGTACTGATCTAAGTGGTAAAGCGGAAACTTGTTGACTTGATCTGGAGCTTGTTCCCAAATGGAAAAGTCCTGTATCTCTTTCATACCATTAGGAAGCATGAAAGGAATAGGGTTGGAACCTGAATAGACAAAGTCAGAACCTTGATCATTCATTTTCCACTTGTCCAGTTCAGGGAGGTAAAAGTGGCCTACCACTTTCATTTCCCGATCGGTGATTTTTTCAATTTTGGAAATGTCAGCGATGACTCTTGGCACATTGTGACCTCCGAAATTGTAGATTTCAGAGACCGTTCGCTTGTTGTATTCAAAAGGGGTAATCGGATAATGAGCCAGTTCTCGGATCGATGCATGACCCTGTCGATGGGTATAGCGATCGATC
>CALRRX020000394.1:0-3979 GCA_943370675.1 Reyranella massiliensis 521
AGCATCGATGATTTCCTTGGCTTCTCCTCTTGGGATGGACAGTCGCTGCGCTAATCCGAAAGCAGAAATGCCGTAAATAATTCCAAAATTGGCTGTTTTGGCTTTTCTCCTCATATCAGAAGTCACTTCGTCCAAAGGTACTTTGAAGATTTTGGCGGCGGTGGCGACGTGAATATCACGGCCGTTTCGGAAAGCCTCAAGCATGGATTCATCCTGAGAAAATGCGGCCATCAAGCGCAATTCGATTTGCGAATAATCCGCGGAAAGCAACACGTGGTTTTCATCCCTTGGCACAAAAGCCTTTCGGATTTCCCGACCACGGGAAGTTCGGATAGGGATGTTTTGCAAGTTGGGATTGATGGAAGACAATCGACCCGTCGCTGCCACAAACTGATTGTAAGTCGTGTGAATCCGTCCAGTTTTAGGATTGATCATGGTGGGAAGCGCATCTACGTAGGTAGATTTCAGCTTCACCATTTGGCGGTGATCGAGAATCGCCTGCGCAATTTCGTGTTCGTCAGCCATTTTGCTTAGGATTTCTTCCCCGGTGGCGTATTGGCCTGTTTTGGTTTTTTTGGCTTTGGGGTCGAGCTTGAGTTTTTCAAAAAGTACCTCACCCAATTGCTTTGGCGAAGCTAGATTAAACCGTATTCCCGCCAGTTCATAGACTCGCTTTTCGATCTCTTTGCTTTCTTCCTCCAAAGCTACCGAGAGTTCTGCAAGACTGCTGGTATCGATTCGCACACCTTCAAATTCCATATCGGTCAGAACCCGGATGAGCGGATTTTCTACTTCGTCAAATAGTTTTTCGAGGCCGTTAGCTTTTAGCGTAGGATCAAATTTCTCCTTTAATCTTAGCGTAATGTCGGCATCCTCAGCGGCGTAGGCCGTGACTTCATCTTCGTCCACATCCCGCATATTTCCTTGGCCTTTTCCCTTTTTGCCGATGAGTTCGGTGATGGATACCGGTTTGTAGTGCAGGTACTGTTGGGCAAGCCAGTCCATCCCATGTTTGCCTTCCGGCTCGATCAGGTAATGGGCAAGCATGGTATCGTAAAGGGTACCTTTGACTTCGATGCCATAATTCTTCAGCACGAGCATGTCGTACTTCACATTCTGACCGATTTTGATGATGGATTCATTTTCCAAAACCGGGCGCAAAAGCTCAAGAATTTCTTGGGTTTCGGCTTGATCCGAGGAGACAGGAATGTAGTAGGCCTCCCCTTCAATGTAGGCAAAAGACAATCCAACCAGTTCGGCTTTCATCGCATCGAGATCGGTGGTCTCCGTGTCAAAGCAGATTTCCTTTTGCAAAAGCAGGTAATCCACGAGTTCTTGTACCGCTGCTTTTCCTTTGATTTTATGGTAATTGTGGACATTACTGTAGATGGTGTCCAAGGTGATCGGAGTAGAAATGGAAACCTCTTCCTCGGAGCCTTCTTCTTCTTCCAACACTGCAGGTGCGGAAGGAGCTGCGCCAAATAGATCCATCTGAGCAGGTGCGGCAATGGCAGCCTTTTTTCCTGTAGAATCCTTGAAAATGCGGCTTGCCAGCGTGCGGAATTCCAATTCGGTGAAGATCCCCCGCAGCTTCTCCTCATCAAACCCATCATATCTCAAATCCACCTCGTCAAAATCTACCGGTACATCAATTTTGATCGTGGCGAGTTCTTTGGACAAAAGACCCTGCTGGGCAAAATTTTCCACATTCTCTTTCTGCTTTCCTTTGAGCTTGTCCACGTTGGCGATCAGCCCTTCGACTGTGCCAAATTCCTTGAGCAGCTTTACTGCGGTTTTTTCACCGATACCGGGAATGCCGGGAATGTTGTCCACCGCATCACCCATCAGCCCAAGAATATCCCGCACTTGATCGACGTGCTCGATGTCCCACTTTTCGCAAACTTGTTTTGGCCCCATCACATCTACGCCATTCCCCATAAAGGCCGGCTTGTAGAGGAAAATATGGTCATCCACAATCTGACCGTAATCCTTATCAGGGGTCATCATGTACACCGTAAACTGCTCTTTTTCGGCTTTTTTGGCTATGGTACCGATGATGTCATCGGCTTCAAATCCGTCCATTTCCAAGACAGGGATTTTGAAAGCCTTCACAATCTCTTTCACCCAAGGGATAGAAATGGTGATGTCCTCAGGCTGCTCGAGTCGGTTGGCTTTGTAAGGTTCGTATTGGACATGCCTGAAAGTGGGAGCTTTGGTATCGAAAGCGACCGCAATGTGGCTGGGCTTTTCTTTTTCCAATACTTCCAAAAGCGTATTGGTAAAGCCGAGCATCACACCGGTATTGAGTCCTTTGGAATTGATCCGGGGATTTTTACTGAATGCAAAATGTGCCCGGTAGATCAGGGCCATGGCATCCAGCAAAAAGAGTTTATGGGGTTGTTTTTGAGACATATCGATGGAATAGGTAAAAACGAACAGATCCCCAAGATAAGAATTTATGCCTTGGGCTGAGACGGTCTTTGGATGAATAGACGATGAATGTCGCTCCTGAAAAATCAGGATTCGGATTCAGTCTGGTTGAGGTAATTTTTTACCTGTAAGCTTCGCAGAAAAATCAGAATCAGTGGGATAAGCCATACCAATTCATTGAACACCAAGTGAAAAATACTGCGTTTGTTCCAGCCCAAGTCAGGAGCAAAGCCCAACGTGAACCAGATGGCAAGGATGATTTTACCTGTAATTCCCGCTAAGATCAACCAAACCCAAGACACAGGATAAAAGGCAGAAAAGAAAATGACCAAACCTACCAAGATCCCAAGTCCTCCAAAGTATCCCGCAGGCAAGGGCTCTAGACTAGTATTTCCCATAGACATCCAACGGAGTAGCTCTTCTCCAAAATACTTGTAAAAAGCAGACCAAGCGATCGTGTACATCCCTGCTAGGAGCAGCAATCCGCGGAAGTGCATGGGAAAAGTGGGAAAGCTCGGTTTTTGATCCATGGGTGGTTTGATTTTTTTTGGGTAATTGAACACCTTCAGGCGCTACTTGTTTGGCAATTACACAAAACTATCCAATGGAACGAAAAAATCACCCTAGCTCCCGGCCTTTTCTGGCCATCGGCGCTGTTGCCGTCCTTGCCTTTGGCTTTACCCTTGGAAAAAACTTCGGTGAAATCACCCCTGCTACCATTGATTCGGCAGCGGATCTGATCGGTCTGTCTTATACTCCACAGGAAAAAGACAGCATGATCTCCACGCTGAATAATCATAGGAGCAACTTTGAAATTCTCCGAAAGACCAAATTGGAAAACTCTGTTGCTCCATCCTTGGTATTCAATCCCCTACCACAAGGATTTTTTCCGAGTCAGGAACAAAAAGCCTATGATTGGGGACTTCCCAGTAAAGTGGATTTGCCGGCAAAGGAAAATGACATCGCTTACCTCCCGGTTAGCCATCTTTCTGTGTTGATCAAAAACAAACAAATCAGCTCAGAACGCCTCACTAAAATTTACCTAGATCGGATCAAAACCTATTCCGACACCCTCGAATGTCTGGTGACCTTGATGGAAGAGACAGCTTTGCAAAAAGCTCGAGCCATGGATCAAGAACTTGCCCAAGGAAAATACCGGGGCCCTTTGCATGGCATTCCTTATGGGATTAAGGATTTATTGGCTGTAAAAAACACCAAAACCACCTGGGGAGCGATGCCCTACAAGGATCAGGTCATCGACGAGACAGCCACAGTGGTTCAAAAATTGGAAGAGGCAGGGGGCGTTTTGGTCGGTAAATTCACCCTTGGCGCCCTGGCGATGGGCGATGTATGGTTTGGAGGTGTGACCAAAAATCCTTGGAACCTGAAGCAAGGTTCTAGCGGCTCTTCGGCAGGCTCGGCCTCAGCAGTCAGTGCGGGGCTTGTTCCTTTTGCAATAGGTACAGAGACGCTCGGATCAATCGTATCACCTTCTACACGAAATGGGGTGACAGGCTTGAGGCCAACTTATGGACGAGTGAGTAAGCAT
>CALRRX020000395.1:0-3969 GCA_943370675.1 Reyranella massiliensis 521
AATTGGCATTTCTGTCTGGTCCATGATGGCATAGCCGCGTGTCACCCAATAGATCGGAGATCCCCAGCTGAGTCGGGTAAAGGTGTATTTCGATCCACGAACCTGTGCCGCGTCAGCAGCAGATTTGTATTCACGTGGATAGGCCCACATGAGTACGGGCAGTCTTCCATCTTTGGAAGGATCGTATCCCTCAGGAGTGTACACTACCGCAGAGAGGTTTAGACCGTCTTTTCGCTTGTAGGTGACCAATTGCTTTTTGATTCCCTTGATAGACTCGTAAGGATGTGCAAATGAGGTCAGCTGCATCGGAGCCATTCGCTTTTTGGTGTTGATCAACCAGTAGTTGGGCTGAAGGTCGGTACCTTCCTTGATGGTGATAAACTCTGTAGCATCCTCCGCCAATACTTTTGATACGCGTTCGTAGTAAGGTGCTTGAGATCTCCAAAGGATTTTTTGCTCCTTGGTCGAGGTATTGAATGTGGAAAGGAAAGGCATGCTCCCTTCTGGTCCGGCACCTTCGGAAGTCATATAGACCAACTCACCCTTTCTCATCAACACATTTCTACCGAAGGCATTTCTTGTGAAAAGAGGGCTTCCAGGGTCATTGTACAAGTCATCAGAAGATCGTTCGATGATGACTTTTGGAGCTTGTGAAAGATTGGATGGATTGATCACAGATCGCTTTTCCATTCTACTTGCAAACCAACGTTCATTGAGAATCGCGAAGGAATCATCCGACCAACTGATGCCTCCAAAGCGAAGAGTGGTTCCGATCAGTTTTTTCTTTTCTCCTGTAAATGGAGCCGAAAGTGTATACACAATATCCCGCTCAGCGACTTTTACTCTTGGATCACCTTTGTCCTGAGCTTCGGCCCAATACAAAGTCGCCGCTTGATCTGCTCTCCAGCTGATTCCTCTTGGGCCTGTCACGGTGGCATCAAAACCTGTCGGACGGACTTCATCCAAAGGAATTTGTGCCAGTGTTTTTACCATCTCTCCTTTAGTGGTCCATATTTCAACAGAATAAGGGAATCTGTCAGCTGGCACCAAGTATGAGAATGGTTTCTGAATGGATTCAATCAGTAAATAATTTCCGTCAGGACTGATGTCCATGGATTTGATCATGGCTGGTTTGCCGATAGGTGATTTACTCCCGTCTAAGCTTACTTTCATCAATTGGGAATCCATGAAGTAAGCAAAAAGTGTCTCATCGTACGGATTGCTTAGGAGATCTTGGTAGGTACGGCTTGGGGCTGCATTGCCTGAAGTTTCTTGAATGACAGGTCCGGCTGGGGCCAATGGAGCATTTGGCATGCCTCCTCGTGATGGATTTACAGCTTTGATGACGATACTATTGTCAGGAAGCCAAGCTACTGAATTGCCAAAAACCTGATTTAGGATTGGTTCAGTCAGCTTTTTCGCCTCATAAGTAGTCATATCTACTACCCAAAGGCTGATTCCATTGAGTTCTGTTTGAGTAAATGCCAGGTACTTTTCATCCAGAGAAAGTGAAAAACCATTCATTTTTGGATTGGATGGCAGTCCTTTGATTTGGATTTCTTCTCCGGATCGGGTCTTTTTGATTTTGATGTTGGTAAATCCTCCCGCCCGGCTTGGACCGGAAATGGCAGGATTGATACGAATACCACCGATTCTTAGCTCAGGCTGGGCTAAGTCCTCTATCGATGGGGCCTCTGTTCTATCCAGAATCATCATCATTGAGCCATCTTTATTGAAGGTCACCGATGGAGTAGCTGGCGCAGTAAATAAATCAGCAATTGATTTTGGGGGAGTCTGGTAGGTGGTCTGTGCAAAAATTGGCTGAGTAAAAGCCAAGGCCACCAAAACCAATCCTTTGAAGAAGGTCTTGTAGATCATAAATGATTTGGGTTAATTCTTTTTGAAGGTAGGAGAATTGGAACAAATCCTAAAGGCAAAAATCCTTCAATGGTCAAACTGAAATGCTAAAGCAAAAAAAAACCCAGCAATCCTGCTGGGTTTAAAGGGCTATCGGTTTGCCTTATTTGCCTTTGTCTCCGATGGAGATCATCGCACATCTAAAGCCGATGTTATTAGTGGCAGAGTCTTGGTGCATAAATCTTCTGGTACCTGGAGCAAGCCAATAGGCTACATCTTTCCAAGAACCGCCTTTGTAGACTCTCATTTCATCTGTAAACAGGGAGGTCTCGTAGTTTTCCTCTTCGTCATAGACACCGTCTTTTCTCAATGGGTTGAGGTCATCGGCGTCTTGGAAGGTAAGAGGACGGTATACGTCATACACCCACTCATTCATATTTCCAGCCATGTGGTAAAGTCCAAAATCATTGGGAGCCATATCGTACACGTTGGTAGGAAGAATTTCACCGTCATTTCTTTGATTACCTGAGATACCCGCGTAGTCACCGCGACCTCTTTTGAAGTTAGCCAAAAAGTCACCTTGCTTACCTTTTCTTTTTACGTTGTAAGGATTTCGGATACCTCTACCATCCCAAGGATAGATTCGGCCATATTCTTGATTTTCGTCTAAGTATTGGGTTCCAATCATGGCTTTTGCAGCATATTCCCATTCAGCTTCATTTGGCAATCGGAAGTCAGCCATTACCACACCACGTTCGATTAGCTGAGTTTTGGTCATCGTGGAATCCAATCCTCTGTCTTTTCGGATAAGTTCTTGTACAAATTCAGTTCTCCACTTGGCATAAGCGGAAGCTTGCTTCCAAGAAACGCCAGCCACTGGATAGAAATTAAATCCTGGGAATCTGAAATAGTAAGACTGATAAAGGTCATTGAACGACATAGCTCCTGACCAAACATTCTCAGAAGGTTCCAATTTCTTTAGTGAATCGGCACTAACCTTACTTTTCATTGCAAAAAGAAATTCCCGATAGTCATTATTGGTCATTTCTGTTTCGTCCATGTAGAAGGATGCAATGGAGACAGTTCTTTCCAAGTTGTCTCTGAAAGCCATGACATCTTCTTCTTGAGAGCCCAATACGGTACGACCACCTTGGATAAATTTCAAGTTTGGACCGGGGATTTGCTCGGCATTTTTGGATACAAAAAATTGGGTTGTGTCTTGTTCGTCAAAGGAAAAGTCTGCACCTGTTGTCGCACTGCGCTTTCCGGGATCGTTGGCCGTTCTACGACCATATCCAGGAGTTTTTTGACAGGAAGACAGAAAGGAGGCAGAAGCCAGCATCATTGCCGTGGCAAATATTCCCCAAGATTTGTTGTTTAGACGCATAGTTTCAAATGTTTTGGTCTATTTCAGTTGCTAATATAGGGTCGTTGAACGCTTCATCCAACGTAATAATTTTTAAACCTTTTTTGAAAAAACCACAGCATGCCAACAAAGAGGCTTGGTTTTACAAAATCGGTTGGCTGAAGTACAATATTTATGCCAGTTAAATTTTATTAAAAGGCTCAGGATTTCATCTCTTCTAGTACTTTTTGAGACTTTTGAATCGTTGAAACTCCCTCTATTGTCAGTATCAAACGGTTTTTGTACTCCTTTATTTTACAGACTTTCGAATGTACCTGAGCAAACTTCATAATCTTCCCAAAAACAGGTGAAGAATAGAAGTCATCCCTGTTGGAAGGCAAAAGGTAACACTTCATTTGCTTTCCTTTGAGTACAAGCTTCTCTATTCCAAGACTTTCTGCTTGCCAACGTAAATGAACCGTTTCCATCAGGTCTTTTACCGGATTAGGAAGTGGCCCAAATCTGTCAGATAACATCTGCCCGAATTTTTCGAGTTCTTCTTCGTT
This sequence comes from Reyranella massiliensis 521, assembly GCA_943370675.1. Lineage (GTDB taxonomy): Bacteria > Bacteroidota > Bacteroidia > Cytophagales > Cyclobacteriaceae > Algoriphagus. The sequence continues at coordinate 3,769 of CALRRX020000395.1, forward strand.
TTTCAGTCCATCCAACTTGGAATAAAGTCCCAATCGTTCACTGATATTGCTGACGTATTCCTCGGGAATAAGAAGCTCCAAGTCTGTCTCAATGGTACAATCTTGAACCAAAACCTTGACTTTTTCTGCTAGATCTGTCTCAAACAAGGCAGCGAATTCATTCTCTTTGAGTTCCTGAACAGCCTCATCAAGAATTTTGTG
>CALRRX020000396.1:0-3966 GCA_943370675.1 Reyranella massiliensis 521
GCGAAAGCGGGAACTACATTTGGAGCTTCCCCACCTTTGGTGATTACATAGTGCATTCTGGTTTCCATTGGCACGTGTTCACGCATCAGGTTGACCATGAAATTCATCGCTTCCACGGCGTCTAGAGAAGATTTGCCACGTTCCGGAGCTGCAGCGGCATGAGATGCTTCTCCATAAAATCTGAATTTGGTAGAGATATTAGCCAAAGAAGACGTCGCTCCAGCTGCATTTTGGCTGCTTGGATGCCAGTGAATCATCACATCTACGTCGCTGATCAATCCAGCACGAGCGATGTACACTTTTCCTCCTCCACCTTCTTCGGCCGGGGTTCCATAGACACGAATGGTTCCTTTGACCTTATTGGCCTTCATCCAATCCATGATCGAAATGCCTGCAGCCACGGAAGCCGCCCCGAAAAGATGGTGACCACAAGCATGACCGGCACCGCCTTCTACCACTGGCTTTTTAAATGGCACTGCTTCCTGAGACACACCCGGGAGTGCATCAAATTCTGCCATGATTCCAATGACAGGTTTGCCAGATCCATATTCCGCAACAAATGCGGTGGGAATTTCAGCTGCACCTGGAGTCACTTTAAATCCGGCATCAGCTAGTGTCTTTTGGAGAAGAGCCGAACTTTCCGTTTCGAGGTATCCAAGCTCTGGTTTAAACCAGATTTTCCTTGCCAAATCGCCGTAAAAATCGGCTTGGGCATCTAACTTTTTCAATATTTCCTGCTCTTGTGCGACAGCTGAAAAGAGAGGCAAAAAGAAGAGAAGTAGAAGTATTTTCTTCATCGGGGATTGGTTGATTGTGTGGCGTGAAAATAGAAAGAGTTTCGACGAGGTTAAAGAATTTTATTCGGAAGGTGAATCTCAGAAAAGAATATTCGCTCAAAAAAAACCTTGGAATGCCCAAATCAATGAAGGGGATTTTTCCAAAAGCCATCCTAAAGCGGGCACTTGAATTACATTTCATTAACAAAAAAATGTTTTTTATATTGTTAACCTTAACCTAAAGCACTATGAAGAAAATTTTTAAAGTATTCGCCTATCTCTTGGGGGCAATTGTTTTACTGTTGGTTTGTGCACTGGCTTTTTTACAGCTTGGCTTTCCAAAAGTGGATGCTCCCGAGGAAATCACGATCGAGTATACTCCTGACCGGATTGAGCGGGGAGCTTACTTAGCCAACCATGTCACGGTCTGCATGGACTGTCATTCCAAGCGAGATTTTTCCAAATTTTCAGGCCCTCCTACTCCGGGTACGCTGGGAGCTGGAGGGGATCGATTTGATCATTCCATGGGACTTCCCGGGGTATTTTATGCCAAAAACATCACTCCTTTCGGGATTTCGGATTACACCGATGGAGAGCTTTTCAGACTGATTACCACAGGTGTGACCAACGATGGACGGCCCATGTTTCCCTTGATGCCTTATTCCTACTATGGAAAAATGGATCGGGAAGACATTTATGACATCATTGCTTACATCCGATCCATTCCATCGATTGAAACGGAGATCCCTGAATCAAAAGCAGATTTTCCGGTAAACTTGATTTTGCGGACTATGCCTCAAAATGCAGAACTGATCAAAAAACCTGACCCGTCGGATCAAGTGGCCTACGGGGGCTATTTGGTCAACGCTTCAGGGTGTATCGAATGCCATACCCAATTGACTCCTCAGGGTGTAATCAATCCTGAGTTGGCTTTTTCAGGAGGAAGAAGCTTCCCATTTCCTGACGGTTCGGTGGTGAGTAGCTCCAACATTACCCCTGACGCTGAAACAGGAATCGGTAACTGGACTGAGGCAGCTTTTGTACAGCGATTTAAACAATACGCAGATTCAGCCTATGTGAATCCAAAAATTGCTCCGGGAGAGTTCAATTCACTGATGCCTTGGTTGATGTATTCGGGCATGAAAGAAAGTGATCTAAAAGCGATCTACGCCTACCTGATGAGCCTGCCTGCCAAGAAAAATGAAGTGGTAAAATTCACAGCCTCAAAGTAGTAATTAACCCAGCCTTATGGACTATTCCAAAAAGCTTCCTTCTGGGAAGCTTTTTGTTTTTGTGACACCTGTCACCGTTTTCAAGACGTTTGAATTTCTATTTTCGGCAATCTTGGGAGTTTATTTTCATTTCCCAACTTGAGAATACTCAATCAATAAGCCCAAAATACATGAAGTCGTCCAGAAGAAAATTCATCTCACAACTTGGAGCCTTAGGGGCAAGCACGGGATTGGCATCTTTTGCCAATGCCGCTACAGATCCCATTGAATCCCAAAAAGAAACCCCAACTTCATTTACGCTCAATATTCTGCAGACCACAGATGTGCACTGTCAGATTCATGCGCACGATGAGTTATTCTGGGAAAATGGAAAGTCAGTCTTCCGCAAAACAGGCGGATATGCTCACTTGAAAACCTTTCTCGACCAGTACAGAGAAAAGATGAAGCATAGCTTTCTGATCGATACTGGAGACATGTTTCAGGGTTCCGAGCTTTCGGTGAAAACAACAGGTGAAGCCATGGTTCCAATTCTGAATGCACTGGATTACGACCTCTATCTTCCAGGAAACTGGGAGGTGATTTACTATAAAAAGTCCATGCAGCACTTGCTTGGATCCCTAACTGCCCCAAAGGTTTGCGCCAATATGTACCACGATCTGGGTGAAGGGAAAAAGGGCGAATTGATTTTCCCTCCTTACCACATCTGGACGGTCAATGGCGTGAAAATCGGATTTCTGGGTTATACAGACCATTTAGTCCCCATCCGTCAATCTCCTAACTATAGCAAAGGAATCATTTACACCAAACCTGAAGACAACCTCGCACACTACGTGGATGTGCTCCGAAATCAGGAAAAATGTGCTTTTGTAGCCATTGTAGCACACTTGGGCCTTTCCCAGCAGATCCATTTGGCCAACATGCCTGCTTGCGAAGGTGTCGACTACATTTTGGGAGGAGATACCCACGAGCGAGTACGGAAACCGATTCAGGCGAAGTATGCCAAAGTCGTAGAACCAGGAGCTTTCGGCTCTTTCGTAGGAAACCTAGAACTGAAAATTGAAAACGGGAAAGTGGTCAGCGACAGCTACGAACTCTTGGAAGTGGATGCCAAAAGATATCCCGAGTCCAAAGCAATGAATCAAATTATCTCCACCTATGAAGGCCCTTACCTCGAGGACATCCAAAAAGTAGTAGGCTATAGCACGATTCCGCTTTACCGCTACTTCGTGATCGAAAACACCATCGATACTATGATTTTGGACGCCATCAACTGGCAGGTTCCGGATGTGGATATTGTACTTTCCAACGGATTCCGATTCTGTCCTCCAAGATCTACCCCAGATCAGACGGGAAATATTCCGATCACCAACGGATTCATTTTCGATATGCTGCCGGTAGACAGTACGATCCGAACCGGAAAAGTGACTGGGAAGCAGATCAAAGAATGGCTCGAAAGAGAGCTTAACAACGTGTTTGCAGCCGATGCCTCCAAGCGATTCGGAGGCTGGGTGATCAAGTTCAAAGGCATGGAAGTGAAATTCAATGCCTTTGGAGAAGAAGGCCAGCGAGTACAGTCTGCCTTGGTCAATAGTCAACCGCTTGATTTCGAGAAAGTATATAAAATCTGTGCCTGCGAACGAGACGGGGATCCAGACGACATGCTGTGCAGATTCCGCGGAGTAAAAGAAACCGAAAACACTCCTTTCACCCTACATCAGGCGATGAGAAGTTATTTGGCTAAAAACTCACCCGTCACCCCAACTCCTCCACAGTCTGCGGTAGCGCTCGATGCTCCGGCCACCTTGCTGACTCAGGTGAGTGGAGTAGATTATGAATTTAGATAAGAAAAATAGGTAGCGTAAAATAGAATAGAAAAGTGTTTGTTTACCCCTGAAAGCCGGCCAAATGGTCGGCTTTTTTGTTATTCTTGAGTCTCAATTACCCCTAAAAAGCCATGA
>CALRRX020000397.1:0-3949 GCA_943370675.1 Reyranella massiliensis 521
AGCTTTGATGCGTTGGTATTGATATTTGCCCATTTCCCTAGTCAGTTGCGAAAGGCATTTCACCAAAAACTCACCACTTTCCTCAAACCGGGAGGAACTTTGATTTTGGAAGGATTTTCAAAGAAACATGCTGCTTTCAATTCTGTAAATGAAAAAGCAGGAGGGCCAAAAGATCCTGCTATGCTTTTCTCCAAGCAGGAATTGGAGGAGGATTTTGACGGATTTGATATTCAACTTCTCGAAGAGGCCGAGGTGGAGTTGCAAGAAGGAAATTACCATTTAGGTAAATCGGCAGTGATTCGTCTGATTGCCAGAAAGAAATAGAAATCAGAATCTTATTTTTTCAAACTAACTTTCCTAAATTGAGGGAAACTTTTTTGCTATGGTAACTGAAAAGCGATTTTGCCAACACTGTGGTCAGCCTATCCAAGGCCGTCCAGACAAGAAATTTTGTGATGATGCCTGCCGAAATACCTTCAACAATCAGCAGAATGCAGTCACAACCAATTTTATCCGGAATGTCAACCATGCGCTCAAGCGAAATCGGAACATTCTGTCTGATCTGCTTCCTGAAGGGGAAAAAATGGCCAAAACTACCCGGGACAAGCTCAACCTAGAAGGGTTTAACTTCCGGTATTTCACCCACATTTTCCAAAATCAAAAAGGAAATGTGTACCACTACTGCTATGATTTTGGATACTTGGCTTTGGATAATGACTGGTTCTTAATTGTGAGGGGAAAAGCTTAATCTTGAGCTTATTTTTCAGAGATTCTTCCCGGTTCACGACTTCCTGTTCCTTTCTTTTGAGTGAGTTGATCGCCCATGTCGGACCTTGCTTTTTCCGCAAATTCAAGAAGCATCCTTACGATTTCGGGGAAGTTGGAATGTAGGTCTTTGGTCTCACCTGGGTCTGTTGAAAGGTCGAAAAGTTGCTCTTTTTCCAGTCGGATATGGGTGTATTTCACAGGCAAACCGTCATTTCGAAGTTCGGCCCCAGCCGGGATCGTCCGATAGACATGAGGAAAAACCAGCTTCCACTTATCGTAAATGACAGCCTGAAGTTCATTTTGGTTGTAGTAAGCGAAATAGGGTTTTGATTTCGCTTTTCCCCCTTGGATCAAGCTCCAAATCGAATTGCCATCAATCTTCAATGCGGGAAGAGCAGCGCCTGTGATTTCTGCCAAAGTAGGAAGAATGTCAATGGTCATCGCGGGTTGCTTCACAGACTTGTTGGCAGGGATTTTCCCAGGCCAAGCCATCAATGCCGGCACTCGGATACCTCCATCCCAGGAAGTTCCTTTACCCTCTTTTAGCCCTCCCTGAAGTCCAGCATGACCTCCATAGGAAAGCCAAGGACCATTGTCGGAAGTGAAAATGATCAAGGTATTTTCTTCCAATCCGAGTTCTTTGAGCTTTTTTCTGATTTCTCCCACAGACCAATCGATCTCCATCATCACGTCTCCATAAAGTCCTTGCTCGGATTGGCCTTTAAACTTATCTGATACAAAAAGTGGTACATGCGGCATGCTGTGAGCCAAATAAAGGAAAAAGGGCTGATTCTGATTTTTAGAGATAAACTCAAGAGATTTTTGGGTGTACCAAGTCGTCAATTCGCTCTGATCTTCGAGATAGGCCAGTGTTTTTTCTCCTTGAATTAAGGGAAGGGGAGGATAGTAATTTTTCGTTTCAGGATGGTTTGGCCACATGTCATTGGAGTATGGGAGGCCAAAAAAACTGTCGAATCCCTGCCGTGTTGGCAAAAACTCAGGGTGGTGTCCCAAGTGCCATTTTCCTACCATTCCTGTGGCATATCCTTGGGTTTTTAGCATTTCGGCGATAGTCGTTTCCTCGGGATTCAAGCCATGTTTGGCGCTGTGATCAAGTGCTCCGTGAATCCCGATTCGATTGGCGTAGGTTCCTGTCAGCAAAGCTGCCCGGGAGGCACTGCAAACTGCATGAGGTACATAGAATTGCTCGAACTTGGTGCCTTCAGCCGCCAACTGATCGAGATTGGGAGTAGACCAGCCTTTTGCACCATAAACTCCGAGGTCTCCATACGCCAGATCATCGGCAAAAATCAAGATGATGTTTGGTTTTTCTCCCTCTGATAATTGGGTTAGAGGAGTCTGAAAAAATCCAAAAATCAAGAAAAGTGACTGAAGTATCATGGTTGATTTTGGATTAGGGTGATTTTTTCTAGGATATGCTTTCCAATCTTTTTCCCCTGAGAGATCCCGTTTTCGATGGCATCCCTAAAGTGAATCCCACCATAAAGTCTGGAAATGGAGGCTTCGTCCGCGGCTTGGTAAAAGGAAGAAAACTGCCTGTCAGGTAAGCCAAAGTAAACCTCAGAGGTGTCTAAAAAGTCGAAATTTTCCCCAAAATAGGCGGTCAGGATCTCCGCAGAGGTACTGCTGATGACCGAGTGGCCGGAGGTGTATTCAGGGAAAGGAGGTGTTTGAAGCAAGGGTTTCCAGGAGCTATCCACCTTTTGGTTGATCACTGTCTCAGGTCGGATTCGGTTGGTTTCGTACTTGGCTTTCCAGCAGGAGACAAAAGCATCGTGCAAACTCATGCCCATCAGGGCGTGGATATAGGCAGTTTCCGCAAAGTTGAGTTTAGCTTTTTCGGCGGCAATTCCGGTGATCCCCATCCAATGTCCCCCCGGAGAGATCTTTTTTACTCCTATGGACATATGCCCTGCAAATTCAACTTTGAAAGGATTACAATCCCAAAAGTTGGCGATGAGCTTTTGCTCTTCATTTAGCGTTTTGCCGATTTGGTAGACTTCTTGGAGTTGGAGTTGAAAAGGGCTACCGACGGTTAGGTCAAAAGGTGCCATTTCCTTTGGCTTGAAATTTTCCAAATCAGTCAGGAAAAAAGTCTTCATCGTTCTCCATTCAGGCTCGACCGCCGCCATGTAGGCAGGTGGAGTCGGATACCAATTTCCTTCGCCTTCTTTGGGTGTGTATCGGTTCAGGGCAGTCAGTTGGATGTAGCCGTCTGCTTTTGCAAGTTCCAATACTTTTGCAGCTATCGATTGGGCAAGCTGTAGGTGAGCATCCAGTGATTTTTTGGTAATGAATTTTTCCTTTAGACCTTTCTTGATCCAGTTTTCCTGAGCTTGCTTCAAAAGGTAGCCGGAGGGCATGATTTTTTCGCCAACCAAAAACATCGCATGAATGGCTGTAAATTCTAAGGATGGCAACGAGGTAGTGGGTAAACTCAGTTCGGAAAATCGGGTAGCAGGAAGTAAGTCTGGGAACTTAGTAGAATGGGTCGATTTTGAAATTGTGAGGTAGGCAGCAAGGTTGGTATAAGCGTAGATTCGAGCGGCTACCGGTGGGCTGGCTACATCAGTGACCATTACTTCGGTAATTCGAAAAAGCTCCTCAGAATAGATTTTCGGCCAGTTTATATCCTTCTTTTGACCAAAAGAAGAAAAGGTCAGCACTGTAAAAAGGAAACTGAAAAAAAGCCGTGCGATCATTTGAGTCGGTAGGTTTCGGGAAGGTGTTGGTTGATTCCGAAAATAAACAATCTTTCTCCCGAAGTTTGGATTTCTACGATGGATTTGATGTCTTTTTGAAGGGTGATGCCAGATTCTTCAGGACTCAAAGCCCTGAATTCACCATTCCCTTTTCCTAACAAAACCAATCCCAATCCTGCGTCGATTTTTCCAATGCGGATTCGAGCTTGACTTTGGTTTCCTCCAAGGATTAGATCCTGGGTTCCGTCTTGGTTGAGGTCTGTCACATGAATGCTGTAGATGGGGAAATACTGAGCATCTTTTGGCAGAACATGCGCTTTGAACCCATTTCCTGTGTTTTCAAAGTAATAGGATTGGAGGTTGTTGATTTTCAGCTTTTGTGCGGATTCCAACTCGGCTGGGGAGAATAAGTCGGTCAGCTTGGCTTTGGAATAGGAGGCGTAATCGGTGAATTTGCT
>CALRRX020000398.1:0-3942 GCA_943370675.1 Reyranella massiliensis 521
ATAGAGATGTGGTCAGTGGTACACTTACCTTTGGCCTTGATCAAAAGCTTTAAGCCTTTCAGGTCAGTACCTTCCCATGCTGCAAAAGAATCCAAAAGCTGAAGTCGATCTGAAGTTGGGCTTACCAAAACCTGAACGGAAGAACCGTCTTCAGCTGGCGCCTGATAGCCTGCGTCTTCCACAGCAAATCCTTTTGCAGGAAGTTCAAGACCTCTAGGTTCATCAAGCTTCACTTGCTGACCTTCTGAATTGGTAAGTGTATCTGTCAGTGGATTGAAAGTCAAATCACCTGCGATAGCCAAGGCTGTCACAATCTCAGGAGAAGCGACAAATGCATGAGTATTTGGGTTACCATCAGCACGCTTGGCAAAGTTTCGATTGAAAGAAGTGATGATAGAGTTCTTTTCCTGCTTCTCAGCTCCATGACGAGCCCACTGTCCAATACAAGGACCACAAGCATTTGCAAGAACCACCCCACCCATTTTGTCAAAGGTGTCTAGGAAACCGTCTCTTTCTACAGTGAAACGAACCTGCTCAGAACCTGGAGTAATGGTATACTCAGATTTAGCATTAAGTTTTTTGTCAACTGCCTGCTGGGCTAAGGAAGCTGCCCTTGAGATATCTTCGTAAGAAGAGTTGGTACAAGAACCGATCAAACCTACATCCAATTTTGCTGGCCAGCCATTTTCCTTAACAGCAGCAGCAAATTTTGAAATTGGCCAAGCCAAGTCTGGAGTGAATGGACCATTGACATGTGGCTCCAATTCAGAAAGGTAAATTTCAATCAGTTGATCAAAGTATTGCTCAGGATTAGCATAAACTTCCTCATCTCCTGTCAAATGCTCTGCAATAGCATCAGCCATGGCAGCAATATCCGCACGGCCAGTTCCCTGAAGGTAGGCGGCAGATTTTTCATCATAACCAAAGATGGACGTGGTAGCACCGATCTCAGCACCCATGTTACAGATCGTGCCTTTTCCTGTAGCTGAAAGTGAACGGGCACCTTCTCCAAAATATTCAACAATAGCACCTGTACCACCCTTTACAGTGAGGATACCAGCCACCTTCAAGATCACATCTTTTGCAGAAGTCCAACCAGACATTTTTCCGGTCAACTTCACACCGATCAGTTTAGGAAACTTAAGCTCCCAAGGCAACCCAGCCATTACGTCGCAGGCGTCAGCACCACCTACACCGATCGCAATCATTCCTAGACCACCGGCATTTGGAGTGTGAGAGTCTGTACCAATCATCATTCCACCTGGGAAAGCGTAATTTTCAAGAACCACTTGGTGAATAATACCTGCGCCTGGCTTCCAGAAACCGATTCCATACTTATTAGACACCGAAGCCAAAAAGTCATAAACTTCCTTATTCTTATCCTTCGCCTTGTTCAAATCCTTTTCAGCACCGATTTCAGCTTGGATCAAGTGATCGCAGTGAACAGTAGATGGTACAGCAACCTTATCTCTACCTGCTTGCATGAATTGAAGCAACGCCATCTGGGCAGTCGCATCTTGCATAGCAACCCGATCAGGCTGAAAATCTACGTAAGACTTGCCTCGCGCATAGGATTGACTAGCAGGGCCTTCGGTGAGGTGGGCATAAAGAATTTTTTCTGTCAAAGTAAGTGGTTTACCTACAGCTTTTCTTGCAGCTGCGATACGCTCCGGAAACCGGGCATACACTTCTTTGATCATTTCGATATCAAAAGCCATTGTATTGGATATTTAGGTGGATAAAAGGTTCAATTTTTCGCTCGCGAATATAGGAAAAAGAGACTGAAAAGGGAACGGTCAATTCATTCTTAAGGTTCTGCCATCATTTTTTAAAACCGCTAAAAACAATTCAAAAATCAATACATCCACCAAATCGCAAAAGTCAGATAAATAAACCCTGAAAGAAAAAGGATCACGCAGTAAGGCAATAATTTGCGGACAGGCACTCCAGTGATTGAAAGCAAGGGCAAAGCCCAAAATGGTTGGAGTAGATTACTGATCTGATCACCATAAGAAAATATCATGACTAGTTTGGCGAAATCAAGATTCCAAGTTGCCGCAGTTTCCATGATAACAGGCCCTTGAATAGCCCACTGCCCACCTCCAGAGGGAACCAATAAATTCACAAATGCCGTAGAGAAAAAGGTGACTAAAGGAAAAAACTCTTTGCTAGTTTGAGTTTGGATGAGGTTAGAGAGCTGATAAAGCGCACCAGAGGAACTCAATACTCCCAAAATCCCAGCATAAAAGGGGAACTGTACCAAAATATCCGTAGAGGTTTTTAATCCTTGTCCCACTGCAATAGTAAACTTATCCCAAGTTTTATAGGCAACAAGAACCAATGAGAAAAGCAGGAAATTGACCCAGTTCAAGCTAATCATTTCCAAACTAGCCGACTCGCCATAAATCATCCCCACCATGAGTACAAGGATCATAAATAACCCAATCAATCTCGCTAAAACACCCTCCTTGCCTGATTCAATTGGTTTTAAAGGGATGGAGGAAAAGGAATCATTCGTCTTGGATGCTACTCTTGAAAGCGTGAAAGCTGTCGCCAAGAAAACTAAAACTAAGCCTGATGTGATCCAACCATTGAAAGTAGAGAATACTGTTTCTGATGCGGGGATGACTCCAATTGTCTCTGTAAGAAAATGGTCTTTTCCAGCCACAGTAAGAGGAGCAGACGCCGAGAGTCCCCCGTGCCAAATTGCCATCCCTAAATATGCCGCTGATGCCAGCAGTGCTGAATTAGACTTTATGCCTTTTGAAAACAAGGATTCATGAACAAACCGAGCCATGATCGCACCCACAATCAATCCAAATCCCCAATTGAGAAGTCCTGCCACCATGGTAATAGCCGCCGTCAATAATGTAGCGGCAGATAAGCTTTTTGGTAAATCTGAAATAACTTTTAGAAATCTATTTACAGGAGCAAAAACTGCAAGGGCATATCCAAAAACCAAAATCATGATCATCTGTAAGGTAAACCCTAAGAGGCCAAAAAAGCCTTCGTGCCAATAAGATAAAAGCCTTATCATTTTTAGAAATGATGAATCATCGACGGATCCTTTCATCAGAAAAAATCCGGATACAAACGTTAAAATCGTGAGCAGCAATACCAATCCTATAGGGGTCAAAAAGGACTTTAAAATGTTTTTGATCGAGTTGCTATTCAATGCTTTTATAGTTTAGAAATTTGGGTTAGTATAGAGTATTATTTGAAATCGGGCTTTAGAAGGCCGGGTAATAATTTTAAGGTAATGGAATTTTTATTTAATTCTTATGCACTTACTCTACTGATATCCAGCACAGTGGTATTGGGATTATCTTTTTACATAGGGTTCAAGCTAGAAGACTCCGTTCGTTGGATAGCTTACACCATGATGTCTTTTTCCCTTTGGGGATTTTTCTACGGGGTCGAACTCACCCAAGACTCCATAGAAAGCATGCTATTTCTTACCAAACTCCAATATATCGGTTTGGTCATGGCGCCTGCTTGTTGGGTGATGTTTTCATTAAAATATACCGGATATGATAATTCTTCATCCAAATGGGTCTATCCTTCTCTCTTTGTTTTGCCTATTATTATTTATTTGATTGTCCTGACCAATTCTTACCATCATCTACATTATAAATCAAACTGGCTGATCACTACTGGTCCTTTTCCCATGCTTGGGATTGAGAAAGGCCCCATGTATATCGTTCAGATTATTTATTCCTACTTCTTTTATTTCTGGGGCACCTACATTCTTTGGAGGCGTTTTCAATTTGCCAACAAACACTTTAAGCTTCAAACAAGGCTTTTGATTCTTGGAGGTTTCTTCCCTCTTATAATAAACGTACTCTATCAAACCTCATGGTTCAAGCCATACGAAGGGCTTGACATGACTCCTTATGCATTTCTATTCACCTATTTGTTTTTAGGAATCGCTATTCTAAGATT
>CALRRX020000399.1:0-3939 GCA_943370675.1 Reyranella massiliensis 521
ATTCAATCCGCTTTTGATGAAATCGAACGACTCAATCCCAAGACGATTGATGAGTTAATCCTTCTCAATGAGATTCCAGCTCCACCTTTCGGAGAATCCAAGCGGGGAGAAAAATACCAAGAACTGCTTCAAGAAGCTGGAGGCGTGAAAGTTTGGAAAGACTCCATCGGAAATATTCTTGCCCTGAGAAAGGGAACAGAAGGAAAACGTACCATCGCCTTGGATGGACATTTGGATACCGTTTTCCCAGAGGAGACTGATGTACGAGTGAAGCGTCGGGGAGATACGCTCTTTGCTCCAGGTATTGGGGACAATACTCGTGGCTTGATGGTTGTACTCACCGTCCTAAGGGCCATGGAAAAAGCCAAGATCCAAACCAAAGACAATATTTTGTTTGTGGCAACAGTAGGTGAAGAAGGCAACGGTGACCTAAGAGGTGTAAAATACTTGGTGGACCGAGGGGATGTGAAGCTCGATGGATGGATTTCAATCGACGTCTCCGGAGTAGGTTTAGTCGCCAATCGGGGCACAGGTTCGATACGCTACAAAGTAACGGTTTCCGGTCCGGGAGGCCATTCTTGGGGCGACTTTGGCTTGGCCAATCCTCACCATGCCTTGGGTCAGATGATCCATACTTTTTCGGATGCCGCCGGTCAATTTACCTCCACCACTACGCCAAAAACCACTTTTAATGTGGGCAAAATCGGTGGCGGCACTTCCGTCAATTCTATTCCTTTTGAATCTTGGATGGAAGTGGACATGCGTTCGGAAGACGACAAAAGCCTGACAAAAATGGATTCGATCTTTAAATCGTCGATGCACCATGCCTTTAATGCCTACAATGCAAAACGAGAAAAGGGCCCAGAACTCAGCCTAAAACTTGATCAAATCGGCTTTAGACCTTCCGGAATGACCGCCCAAGACCACAGCTTGGTTGCAAGATCGGCCGCATCTCTAGAGGCGTTTGGGATTACTCCTCGCTTGAGCATCATGTCTGGTAATGCCAATTGGCTGATGTATCGGGGAATTCCTGCCGTCACTATTGGCTGGGGAGGACAAAGCGACAAAGCCCACTCTCTCGACGAATGGTGGATGGACGAAAACGGAACTTTAGCAATCAAGCTGGCCCTGTTGACTTTGGTTGGCGAGTCTGGTTTAGGGAATTGATAAATTTGGATTTACAATTCTTCTCAGGGTCCGACCTTTGCAATTTTCACCCAATCCAAAAAACCTAAAACCTTTCCCCCTAACTCTCCGCTTAAATAGCTTGTAAAAATCACACAACTCAAACTTTACAAGCTATGAATGGAAGTTACAAAGGAGTCATGTTAGGGACCATTGTTTCTTGGATCCTTTTTGGAATGATTGGTTTCGGCCTGTGGGGCTGCCCAACTTACAATGTATGGCAGCAGGAAATGTCAGGTAGAGCTGAATTCGCCAAAGCAGAGCAAAACAGACGCATCTTGATCGAAGAAGCAGCTGCCAATCTGGAAGCAGAAAAACTCAATGCCCAAGCCGAGGTTGAGCGTGCCAAAGGAGCTTCGGAGGCGATCGCGATCGAAAACGGCGCCATCACCGAAAAGTACATTCAATACCTGTGGGTGAGGCAGCAGAAAAACCTTTCGGACAAAACGGTCATTTACATCCCGACCGAGGCGAATCTACCGATTTTGGAGTCCTCACGTGGCCTTCAGATTCCTCAGGCCCCAAGACCAGAATAAGGTTTTAAAATCCTCAAAAAGATAAAGACGGAGCAGTTTACTCCGTCTTTTTTTATACCTATAGAAATGTAAAAACTAGAAAAAAGGTAGATTGTGAATAAGTATGAGTAGCACCAAAATATCCATCCGTTTCTTTGACGACCGGGAAGTTCGAGCCCTTTGGGATGAGCAGCAGGCCAAATGGTGGTTTTCAGTATTGGATGTCATAGCCGTCTTAACAGACCAAAGTGATTACACCAAAACACGGAATTATTGGAAGTACTTAAAAGCCAAACTAAAAAAGGAGGAAAGTCAGTTGGTTAGTATCACTACCCAACTGAAATTAATCGCAGCAGATGGAAAAAAATACAAATCCGATATGCTGGATTACAATGGAATAATCACTCTCGGTAAAGAGTTTCCTGGCAAAAAAGCCAACCGATTTATTGAATGGTTCACTTACAGCGATGATAGTATTGATGGGAAGAGCAAAACAAAAGCCTACGCCCTATTTGATTCTTCATTAATCGAAGGCATTGAAGTCGGAACTACAAACGGACTTCAACAAATTCACGGCTATTTATTCGGTGGTCTGTACGATTTTGCAGGGCAGATACGACATAAGAACATTTCAAAAGGTGGCTTTAAGTTTGCCATGGCAAGATTCCTACCGGATACGTTGAAAAAAATCGATAGTATGCCTGATGACTCTTTGGAGGAAATTATCAGCAAATACATCGAAATGAATATTGCTCACCCATTTATGGAGGGTAACGGTAGAAGCACTAGGATTTGGCTGGATTTGCTATTGAAAAAGCGTCTAAAAAAATGTGTGGATTGGAGTAAAATTGGAAAGGTAGAATACATGGATGCTATGATAAAAAGTCCTGTCAACCCTACCACCATTTTGAAAGAACTCATTGAAAATGCATTAACTTCTGAAATTGACAGTAGGGAGATGTTTATGAAAGGAATTGATTACTCCTATTACTATGAAGAAAATTAAGAGTTAATCAGACTTCATTTCGCTAGCACTCTCACCCAAGATGACCTTTAATCCAACATTTATAAAACATTTTCCAATCCTACAGTGGCTGCCCGGCTATTCTTGGATTTTTTTCCGCTACGACTTGATCGCTGGGATTACCTTGGCCTCTTTTGTTCTGCCTGAGTCGATGGCTTATGCCCGATTGGCCGGTCTTCCGGCCGAAGCAGGCATCTATTGCTGCATCATTGGAGGTCTTTTATTTGCGCTTTTCACCACTTCCAAACAAATGGCCGTGGGCCCGACCTCTGCCATTTCATTGATGGTAGGTACCACTGTGGCCGTTCTTTCAGGTGGAAACCTGGAGCAAAGCATCGCTATTGCTTCCCTCACCGCCTTCGCCATTTTTGCCCTTTCCCTCTTGGCTTACTTCCTAAATTTAAGCTCTTTGATGAGCTTTGTGAGTGAAAACATCCTGTTGGGTTTCAAGGCCGGAGCCGCGCTGACCATCATTTCCACCCAATTGCCCAAGCTATTTTCTATTGAACCCAGTGGCAGCAACTTTTTTATCCGAGTGTTTGAGTTGGGCAAAAGCCTTCCAGAAGCCAATCTTACCGTATTCCTTTTCGGAGCCATCGTATTCCTTTTACTTAGGTTAGGCCATCGCTTCTTTCCGGGAAGACCTGTTTCACTGGTGGTCGTATTAGCGACTTTGTTCCTTTTTTGGATCTACCCTCTCGCAGATCATGGGTTTCTCATGGCAGGAAAAATCCCAAGCGGGCTACCCGAATTCCAACTGCCAAGTCTGCGATTTGAAGACATTGACGGGATTTTCGGACTGGCCTTAGGCTGCTTTTTGGTGGGCTATGTAGAGACCGTTTCTGTAGCGCGTACTTTCGCCGAAAAGCACAACTACCCTATCCATCCCAAGCAGGAACTTTTGGCTCTGGGCATGGCCAATCTCGGCACTAGCCTAACCGGTGCCTATCCTGTGGCAGGCGGACTTTCCCAATCCACCGTCAACGATACTGCTGGGGCAAAATCTCCAATGACCCTGATCGTTTGTTCAGGAGTCTTAATAGCCATATTACTTTTCTTCAGTCAACACCTTCAAAATCTTCCCGAGGCGCTTTTTGCCGTGGTCGTAATCGATGCCGTCTTGGGACTGATCAAAATCAAAGCTCTTAAAGAACTGTATTACCTCCACAAGGGAGAATTTCAGATCGCTGTGGTAGCGATTTTGGGAGTATTGGT
>CALRRX020000400.1:0-3934 GCA_943370675.1 Reyranella massiliensis 521
CTACTGTGGTCATTGGCGATCATACTACTATTCGCGAATGCGTTACCATTTCTAGAGGCACTGTGGATAAGCAGACGACCGTGGTAGGTAGCCATTGCTTGCTTATGGCTTATGTACACGTGGCGCACGATTGTGTGATTGGAAGTCATGTGATCATCGCCAACTCTGTGCAGATCGCGGGACACGTTTCCATTGACGATTGGGCAATCGTAGGTGGATCAAGTGCCATTCATCAGTTTGTGAAAATCGGAATGCACGCGATGATTTCCGGAGGGTCATTGGTGAGAAAAGATGTTCCTCCATTTACCAAAGCTGCTCGAGAGCCACTTTCTTATGCAGGTGTCAATTCATTGGGATTAAGGAGAAGAGGCTTTTCCAGTGAAAGCATTGCCCATATTCAGGAAGTCTACCGCTACCTTTTCCTCAACAGTCTAAACAACAGTCGAGCATTGGAGGAGATTGAGATCAACCTTCCTGCCACCAAAGAGCGTGATGAAATTCTCAACTTCATCCGTTCATCTGAGCGTGGCGTCATGAAAGGATACATTAATTAATATGTTGAAAATCCAGGTACAAGAAGCTTCAAAACGCTTTCAATACGAATGGATTTTCAAAAATCTGAGTTTAGAACTGAATTCAGGTGACAGCCTGGCAATCACAGGAGGCAACGGCTCCGGAAAATCCACTTTACTTAAGTGCATTTCCGGAGCCGTTCCTTTAAGTTCCGGGAAGATGTCTTACTTTTTAAATGCTAAACCACTCGCAGACTCCGAATGGTATACTGCCTTATCCTTGGCTACTCCCTACATGGAATTGCCTGAAGAATTTACCCTAAAAGAAGCTATTGAATTTCATTTCAAGTTTAAGAAGCCTCATTTGGGCCTGAGTCCAAAAGAAATCACAGAGATACTCTACTTGGAAACTCATCAAAACAAACCAGTCTCTCAGTTCTCCTCAGGAATGAAGCAGCGGGCAAAACTCGGTTTGGCAGTCCTATCGGATGTACCGCTTATTCTGCTCGATGAGCCTACCTCCAACTTGGACAAAAGGGGAATTCAATGGTACATCGACCTCATCCAGACCTACACAAAAGACAGAGTGGTAATTGTCTGCTCCAATGAGCCCAGAGAGTATGAGTTCTGCTTACAAAAATTGGCAATGGAAGACTTCAAATAGGTATTTCCCTTTGATCTTTAGCCGATATGGTTAATTTTACTTTCCTAATATTGATCTTATGAAATCCCGCTTCTATTCTTTCTTTTTTCTTTCTCTGATTTTTTTTGTCACAACATCTTGTGATCCTGACAAACCTACTCCAGCGCCACAAAAAACTCCCGAGCAAATCGCAACTGAAGCATTGGCAGGCACAGGTACCCAAACCTGGGCAGTAACAGGTGGTGGATCTGTGACCAGAGATGGCAGAACTGTCACTGATTTATACAGCACATTTGAATTCGTGATGAATACCACAAGTACTTCAAAAACCTATACCACCAAAAACAACAACGACCTATTTGATGCTAATGGAAATTGGAGTTTTGCAGGTACCAACTTTGATAAAATCCAACTTAGCGGAGCAAAGCCAGTAGCTGGCCGAGAAATCTCCTTCACTCAAAACGGAACCACACTTAGGCTAGACTTCAGTGTACCTGTCCCTGGAGCTAGAGTTACTGGTCAGCAAGCCGTAGCAGGAACCTATTCCTTTGTCCTTCAGAAAAAATAATTCTCCTTCCACCACCAATCTAAACGAAAAAGGGAGTCGATCTGACTCCCTTTTCTATTTCATAGTAACCAAGGTAACACCTGCACCACCACGGTCTGCGTGTTCATCTTCCATTTTGCTGACTTGAGGCATGGTTCGAAGCAAATTGCGGGTCACTTCCCTCAAAATCCCATCCCCTTTGCCATGGACAATTCGGAGGTTTTTAACTCCTAGCATATAGCCTTCGTCAATAAAGGTCTGGATCAACGGCAAAATTTCCTCCCCTCTTTTTCCTCGTAGGTCAAGGTTGGAGGAATAATCCATCATCTTCTCATTGGAATTGTAATTCCCACGACGCTCCACTGCTTTGAGCTCCTTTTTCACTTCCGTCTTGGATATTTTTTCCAATCGGGACAGCTTCACATTGGATTTGAGGTCCCCTATGGAGATTTCCACATCCTTATTTTTAATAGAAATCACCTCGGCAACTGCTCCATTATCTTTGAGTCGCACCCAGTCTCCTGCTTCGATTATCCCTCCGATCACTTGAATTTCAGGATCCTTAACTACGGTTTTTTCAGGTTTGATCTCTTCTTTGAAAACTTCTAATTCCTGCCGAACCTGCTTGGTCACTTCTTTTTCGGCCTTTCCTTCCTTGATCTCACGGATGACAGACTCGATTTTCTTGTTGGTCTGATCCAAAAGCGATTTCGCTTCCAGTTTTGCTTCTTGGATGTATCGCTTTTTGGTGAGCTCGAGGGTTTCCTTGAGTTGATTGTATTCTTTGAGCCTAGTCTGGAGTAATTTATCCTTATCCTTTACTTCTTTGAGCAGGCCGGCATATTGGTTCTTTTCGTTTTCCAATTGGGTCAAAAGCCGATCGTAGCGAACTCGCTCTTCCCCGATGTGGTCTTTAGCGTAGCTTAGGATTTCTTTGGAAAGACCGATTTTTGAAGCGATTTCCAAAGCAAAAGAAGAGCCCGGCTTACCGATTTCTAATTGATAGATCGGTTCGAGACGCTCTACGTCGTATCGCATGGCGCCATTGACCAGCCCCTGATTTTTGTTCGCTACTTGCTTGAGATTGCCATAGTGGGTGGTAATGACTCCAAAAGCCCCAAGCTTATTCAAAGCCAAAAGAATCGATTCGGCAATGGCACCACCAAACTGTGGCTCCGTACCTGTACCAAATTCGTCAATAAATAGAATCGTCTTTTTATTGGCAAACTGAGTGAAATGCTTCATACTCAGTAAGTGAGAAGAATAGGTACTCAGGTCATTTTCCAAGCTTTGCTCATCGCCAATATCAATGAAGAAATTGTCAAAAAGCGAACTTTTGGAATCGGGATGCACAGGAATCAGCAGCCCACATTGAAGCATGTACTGAAGTAGGGCGACAGTTTTGAGCGTGACGGACTTACCACCGGCATTTGGCCCGGAAATCACCAAGAGACGCTCATGACCGCCTAGCTTGACATTGAGCGGCACAATGTTTTTCCCTTGAGCTTTCAGCGCCATTTCCAAAATGGGATGCCTTGCCCGAGTCCATTGTAGCGTTCGCTCTCGGACCAATTCAGGTTTATGACTGTCAGTTTTTTGTGCAAAACGGGCCTTGGCACGAATGAAATCCATCAAACCCAAGAAATTGGTCGCTTTTCGAAGCGCTGGAATGGACGGTCTGAGTTGATCCGTTAGCTTGGTTAGAATGCGGATGATTTCCCGCTTTTCCATGTATTCCAAGTCCCTAATCTCATTGTTGATATCCAAGGCCTCCTCAGGCTCCATGAAGACCGTCTGCCCTGTCGCAGATTCATCGTGAATGAATCCTCGGAGTTTCCTCTTGTTTTCGGCTGCTACTGGGATCACCATTCTGCCTCCACGGATCGTCATCGAAGCGTCCTCGGGAGTCAAGCCTTTGGCCCTTGCTTCTTTGAAAATCCGCTCCATTACTTTTCGAAGTCTTCCTTCCTCATAGATCAACTGACTGCGAATCAGTTGCAATTCCTTAGACGCATTGCTTCGGATTTTACCCTTTTCATCGATGATTTGATCGATAGTTTTTAAAAGATTGAGATCCAAATCGAGCAATAATCCCAGCAGTGCACTGAGCGTAGGATAGCTTTCTCCCCATTTTTGAAAGAAAGAAATACAGCCTCTAAGCGTCTGAAGCGCTAGTTTGACTTCGTAAAATTCCTCTTGGTCAAGGAATGCACCTTCCAGCTTCGCTTTTTC
>CALRRX020000401.1:0-3931 GCA_943370675.1 Reyranella massiliensis 521
CTTTTCTGTTTGCCCGACGGCCGGCTACCACGTCCCATTCCTCATCCATAGCTTTGCGAAGCATCAAAGGAAGGTCTGTTGGATCGTTTTGCAAGTCACCATCCATGGTCGCGATGTATTCTCCTGTAGCTTGGTCTATTCCCGCTGCAAGTGCTGTAGTTTGTCCGTAGTTTCGGTTAAAAATGAGAAGCTTGGTGCGGTCATTGGCGTATTTTTTTACCTCAGCTACTGTTCGGTCAGTACTTCCATCTTCTATAAGAATCACCTCGTAGTCGATGTCTGAAAGCGCTGCATACGTGGCTTCCAAGAGGGGTTTGATATTGTCTTCCTCGTTATAAACCGTGATGACGACAGACAAAAGTGGCTTGCTCATGAGATAAAATTTGGTCAAAATTACTCCAAAAAGCCAGTTTAGGCAAAAAAGGTTCTTAATGATCCTTAATTCCAAAGATTGTTTCGGATTGGAGCGAGCCTAACTTTTATCTTTGCGCATGCTTTTATCCCAGACTTCTGAGCTGAATATCAATCCCTGGATTTTGATGCTGGCGTATTGCCTGCTGGTCGGACCCTTTGCCTTGGACTTCCACATGCATTATCCGGACGAGATTTACTATCGGGATGCTGCTGTCAAAATGCTACAGAATGGAGACTACCTCACAACCTATTTGGGAAGTGGGGAGTTGAGGTTCAAGAAACCGATTTTGACGTATTGGGCCGTTTTGGCTGGGTTTAAGCTTTTTGGTGTCAACGAATTTGGATCAAGGATTTTCTTTTTGCTCGCTGGTGCAGCTACCGTTGGATTGACTTTCCTTTTGGCAAAGACGCTTTTTCGAAATGAAAAAATCGCAGGACTTTCAGCACTGATTATGGCTGCTAATCCGGTCTTGATTTTGTCTTCGGGTCGGTCAATTCCGGATGTGCTCCTGGTATTGACAATGACGATCAGTGCGGTGGGTTTTACGGGTTTGCTCAGAGATGGGGACAAAGCGCATCAAAAGTACATTTGGCTGATGTATCTGGGTTTGGCTTTGGCCTTTGAGGTCAAAGGACTTCCGGCAGTGGCCTTAGGTGGATTAGGCATTGGGGTATTGTTGTTTAACCCATGGAAAAGGGTTTCTTGGAAAAAGCTGTTGCATATTCCTGCCTTGGTTCTAAGTTTGGTTATAGCCTTGTTTTGGTTTGTCGCGATGTGGAAAATACATGGCCCGACTTACTTGGATAGTTTTTTAGAAGACCAAGTGGGGATTCGGGTTGCATCCCGAGTCTTGTTAATCCTGCAAAATGGACTCTTAGCCACCTTGCTTTTGGCCTTGATATTCGTTCCGTGGATTTTCCTGATGGGAAAAGACTTCAAATTTACAATTCAAAAAGCCTGGAAAGAGAATCCCCAGTTTTTTGTGTTTGCCCTTATTTGGGGTTTGGCAATTTTAGGAATGGGTGCTTTGACCAGTAAGTTTTATGAACGCTATCTGCTTCCGGTCGCTCCGGTTTTAGCGGTTTTGATTGCTTGGGTAGGAGTAAAGGGGAATATTTTTGAACACCTTAAATCAATCAAAATTATTGCTGCTGTTTTCCTTGTGTTGGTAGTTATTCTCACTGGCTTCAGTTTTTGGATCAATATGGGTGATCAAAGTCCATTTTGGCTTTTTCTTTTTGGGACGATAGGTCTCTTGTTTTTGATCTATGCAGGATTAATCTGGAAAAGAGCTCCCCAAAAACTTCTTAAAATCATTGCTTATTCTTTCTTGATGATCTTTTTCCTGCTGAGCTCGATTACCTATCACATGTCTCTACCTCATCAGGGTACGCAGGCTAGTCAAGTCATTCAACAAGAAGGCATCAATGAACCGATTGGATTCTTCGGCAATCTTCACGTAGGCAGCAAAATCCGCATGAGTTTGGGACCTGACTATGAGTTGGTGGATCTGCCTAGAGAGGGATGGAAGGAAAAGAGCGCAATTTTTGAAGTATTGATTCTTGAGGACAAATTTTTGGCTGAAATGGACACCACCAAGTTTGAACTAAAGCTTTTATCTAAAAATTGGGAGTCCAAGGCAATTGCACCTTTGCTGATATCTTATCATTCGGAGAGGTTTGACAGACTTTTAGAGGAGAATAGCAAAAAGTATTATCTGCTAAGCAAAAAATAACCCCGGAGGTGTGGTCCGGGGCTGATTTCTGAATGGGTGATTATTGTTTTGCCAGTACTACTTTCTCTTTATACTTTTTGATCTGACGTCTGAGGGCTTCTACTGCCTCATCTGCTGCTGCTTCAAATGAGTCACTTTGCTCTTTGGCAAAGAATTGTTTTCCGGGGACGTTCAGCTTGATTTCGACGATTTTGTTCGCGTTGTTGTCGTTTTTATCGAGTCTCATAAAAACTTCTCCATCTATGATTCGGTCATAGAATGTGTCCAGTTTGTCTGCTTTCTTTTGAATAAAATCGATCAGCTTTTGATCAGCGTCAAAGTGGATGGAGTGCATCTGCAGTTTCATAACGATTGCATTTAAATGGTTGAACAATTGATTTATTTACGCCTTGGGATGTGCCTGTTCAAACACAGCCTTCAGTTTTTCCATAGAGTTGTGGGTGTACACCTGCGTGGCGGCCAAGTTTGCGTGACCTAGCAAGTCCTTCACAGCATTGAGGTCCGCTCCTTTATTCAATAAGTGAGTGGCAAAGGTGTGTCTCAAAAGGTGTGGACTTCGTTTGGTGTTTTGTGCGAAAAGATCCAAATAGTGTCTTACGATTCGATAGATCATCATAGAATAGGCCTTTTCACCTTTGTTGCTGACAATAAAGTACTCATTCCCTTCAATCTTTGAAAACCTTTCCTCAAATACTTTTCGATAGGAAGCCATATTTCGTTGCAACCCTTTGGTAATCGGAATTATCCGTTCTTTCTGTCTTTTACCTAGGACTTTTACTTGCTCTTCATGGAGATTAATGTCTTTCCATTTGAGCGCGGTCAGTTCAGAAAGTCGGACTCCTGTGAGGTAAAGAAACTCCATCACCATCCGATCTCGGAGGCCTTCGAAAGTTGGTTCGTAGACCTCTTCTTCCAATACGGATTCAATGGTGGTTTCTTGTATGAATTCCGGGAGTTTTTTCGGGGTTTTAAGAGATTTTAACTTGTAAGTTGGATCCTTTTGGATGACTTTGGATCGCATCAGGAATTTGTAATAGGAGCGGAGGGTGGCGAGTTTTCGGTTGACGGTGGTCTGGCTGAGTCCTTGTTCGACCAAATCAATAATCCACGCACGCAATTCTGAGTGGCCACATTCTGACAAATCAGGAATTGAAAAAGAGGTTGCAATAAACTCAAGAGCTTGCTCCAAGTCTTTACGATAAGCCAAGACAGTATGGTTGCTGCTTCTCTTTTCGTACTCGAGGTAATTGATGAAAGAATCGATCATGGCGCTTTATTGAAAAATAAGTTAGACCAAAAATCGGAATTCCAAAGTGACAAAGATCATTTCTAGGAGTGATTTGGATAGAAATGCCTGAATGTGATTAGGAAAAAATACGATCGTATAAAAATAAAAGAGCATTCCCAGTACTGAGAATGCTCTTATGTTTTATCTCTAAAACTGCTATTACTTCATTACTTCATTTTGAAGTTTCTGACGATAAGCTGCTTTAATGATCTCATCTCTTCTTTTTACGGAAGGTTTGGTGAAAGCCTGACGGGCTCTGAGTTCGCGAACCGCACCGGTTTTATCAAATTTCTTTTTAAAACGCTTTAGCGCTTTGTCGATGGATTCGTTCTCTTTTACGTTTACAATGATCATAAGTATACACCCCCTTTCGTGGCTGCAAAGGTAATGGAATAATTTAAAGATTCGAAGGTTGAAAAATTTAAAATTTCTTAGCTAGATCCTTTGTGTGTCATTCCCAACTTTTCCAAAGTTCTAAACTTTGGAAAAGTTA